>JBDRIZ010000108.1:0-2574 GCA_043815525.1 Candidatus Woesearchaeota archaeon | reverse complement strand
TATTTAGAGCATACGAGAAGATGCAGTACCAGGCGCTGACAGAACTGGTGGGAAGCGCAGTGGTAGTGTTCCTTGCAATTCTCGCCTTGTTCTACAACAGGGGTTTGCTGTGGGTAATGGTTGCGCATGTCATAGGAGCATTGGCCTCCATCGCCCTGGCAGCGCTTATTCTGCAAAAAAAATTCTTCAGCCTGAGGCTAAATGCAAATCTTCTAAAATGGAAATGCTTTGCAAGAGAAGGCATGTACTTCTGGCTTGCTTTCATTATGGCGCTGTTGGTATACAATGTTGACATGATAATGCTTTTCAGCTTCAGAGGAAGCGTGGAGACAGGCATATACAAGGCAGCATACTCAGTAGTGCGAAACACAGAAATGATCCCCCCACTTTTCGCGTTGGCGCTGTACCCTGCGCTGGTCAAACTCATAAAGAAATCAAAGACAGAATTTGTAAGCACATACAAACGATCGCTTACACTCATGACAATTGCAGCACTCGCATTGACAGCGACGATGATTATAGTCGCAGGGCCAGTCATCAGGATAGTGTATGGAAAAGGATTCCTGCAAAGCGTGCCAGTACTAAGGGCGCTTTCCCTGACAGTGTACTTCTTTTTGGTTGGAAGCCTGAACTCATACTACATGTATGCTGCTGGCAGGCAGAAACAGAGCACAATCTTCCAGGCAATCGGAATCGCTTTGACAATAATTCTGGGACTATTGCTGATACCAAGACTTGGGATTGGCGGAGCAGTGTTCGCCTGCGTCGCCGGGCTTGGCATAAACTACCTGCTAAAACAAACATATGTCATAAGGATGAACAGATCCCTAATCCAACATGGCTAGCGTGATGCTTCTTAACGGACACCAGAGATCAGACCTTGCAATAACACGGAGCCTCGGGAAGAAAGGCATAGATGTCATTGTCGGGGGAAACAGGAAACTGAGCAGGAGCTTCTACTCAAAATACTGCGCAAAACACTTTGTTTACCCAGCATCCACAATAGACGAGATGCACAACGCAATACTATCCAATGTGCAAGAGCACAGGCCAGAGGTGCTGCTTCCAAGCGGACACGACACAACATACCTTGTGCTGGCAAACCTTGCAGAGTACAGAAAGCACTGCAAGATAGCACCACTTCCAACCCTTGCGCAGTTCAACGAGATGAACGACAAGGCATTAATGACAAGAAAATGCGAAAAACTTGGGTTTGCAGTGCCAAAGACTTACTACCCTTCGCCAAAAGACATCAGAAAGCTCTCACAACAAATAAGATACCCTGTGCTGATAAAACCAAGGATTGGCTCATACGCACGAGGAATACAAAGAGCAGACTCTCCAAGAGAGCTGGTGGCAAAGTACAGACTCAGCACACAACAGGAAAACGCAACAGGTTATGACTGCTCTAAACCGATAATACAGGAGTACATACCAACAGAAATAACCTACTCAGTTGATGTGCTCTTCGACAAAGGAAGGCACATGGCAAGCGTTGTGAAAAAATCCCTAAGGCACTACCCTATACCCTATGGCTCACCTGTCGCAAACACAACATTGCCAAACAAGGACATGAGGCAGCAAGTAGTCAAGTTCTTTGCAAAACTCAAGTGGAACGGGCCAGCAGTGGTGCAGCTGATGATAGACCCAAGGGATAGTGTGGCAAAAATTATTGAAGTTAACCCAAGACTTGGGGCAACAGTTGACAGCTCTATTCAAGCAGGAATAGACATCCCATATATGATGTACAAGATGGCGCTCAAAGAGAAGGTAAGACCATTGAGTGATTACACAACAGGCCAAGAGTACAGATGGCTGCTTTTCGGAGAAATTCGGCACATGCTCAGGCAAAAAAAGATACTAAAGGAATACTGCTTAAAGAAAATCAAAACAGAAATCGAGCTCGCAGACATTAAACCTCACCTGGCACAAGTGCTTGACCTAATCAAGAACGGATCAGTAACATGATATGGACAACAAAACCCAAGACACTGATACTTGAAACAACGAACAGGTGCAACCTGAAATGCAGGATGTGCGATATCTGGAAAGAAAAGCCAAAAAAAGACATGGGAGTGGATCAAATAGCAGGCATTCTAAGGGATCCGACTGCAGCCAAGATAAAGTGCCTAAGCTTCACAGGAGGCGAGCCATTCCTAATCCCAAATTTCACAGAATATCTTAGGCAGGCGAGAAAAAGCAACAGAAATTGCCATATCAATATCAGCACAAACGGCTATGATACAGACGCCATAATATCGGCAGTGACCAGAGGACTTGGAAATGACTGCAGAGCATCGCTCACCCTAAGCTATGATGGTAAATCACATGACAAGATACGAGGTGTAAGTGGAGCAAGCGATAGGCTCCTGCAGACTGCGCTGGCAGCAAAGCAGAAGCTGCCGACAATCAAGTTGGCGCTCAAATTCACAGTCACCAGGTGGAACAACAAAGAAATCCAAAGCGCAACAAATTTGTCGGAAAAACTTGGCATAGCATTATTCATAAGAATTGTTGAATACCAGCCATGCTACACCAGCAGGCTGAGCAAGCGCAAGCAGATGTGCCATGAGC
>JBDRIZ010000107.1:0-7115 GCA_043815525.1 Candidatus Woesearchaeota archaeon | reverse complement strand
CATTTCTTCTGGCAATTTCTGTTCCTTCAGGTATTGCTCTTGAACTGCTGCTGAAAGTTTTTTTGCACAGGCCAAGACCTGTATACTCCCTGGATTCTACCTACAGCTTTCCGAGCGGCCATGCCACTCTTGCCGCAGTGTTCTTCTTTGTGCTTGCATACTCTTTTTACTGCAACTTCAGGGAAAAATGGCAAAGATATTGTTTTGTTGCCGCATGCTGCTTTCTTGCTCTCCTTATTGGTTTTTCCAGGATTTATCTGGAAATGCACTTCGCAAGTGATGTTATTGCAGGTTTCGCACTTGGGATTTGGTGCGTGGCTTCTGTTATGTTGCTTCTGCAAAAATTTGCAGGTTTTATAGCTCCAAGGCATAAGTTTATAACCCTCTTTTTTTGTCAAAGTGGTGTTATGCAACCAAAACAAGGAAAGAGCCCGTATCCGGGAATTGCAGGCGCTGTTGGAGGCACCACTATCGCCATGATTGCTTTGGTGGTGGTATTTGCTTCCAGCCAGGCGTGGGTCATACTTCCTATTGTGTTGTTCATGTCCCTGCTTGGCATAATGCTCGGCTATTTCGCAAGCAAAAAGTGATGGAAGCAGAGAGTATCATCAAGCGCTTGAAGTCTTTGAGAAATCCTCATAATATAGAGGGCATGTCAAGGTTTGGTATCAACCCTGCAAACACCTTAGGTATCCAGATTCCTGTTTTGAGAAAGCTCGCAAAGGAGCTTGGAAGAGACCATAATCTCGCTCTGAAGCTTTGGGAATCAGGCATTCATGAGGCTCGCATTCTTGCAGGATTTGTTGATGATCCCCTGCTTGTAACAAGTAGGCAGATGGACTCCTGGGCAAGTGATTTTGACTCATGGGATGTGTGCGACCAGGTGTGTGCCAACCTCTTTGACAAGACTCCATTTGCCTATGACAAGGCTGCTGAATGGAGCTCAAGCTGCAAGGAGTTTGTCAAAAGGGCTGGGTTTGCATTGATGGCTGCGCTTGCCTGGCATGATAAGGATGCGCCTGACTCAAGGTTTGCCAGATTCTTTCCCATAATCAAGAGAGAATCTGTTGATGAGCGAAACTTTGTGAAAAAGGCAGTGAACTGGGCTCTTCGCCAGGTAGGCAAGCGGAACAGCATCTTGCTGAAGAAAGCTGTCCAGACAGCACGCCAAATACAGAAGATCAACTCAAAATCAGCAAGATGGATCGCTTCTGACGCTATAAGAGAGTTGGAGCCAAAGGCATGAAAAAGAAAGACTTGGCAGAGCAATGGAGAAGGACTGGTCTTGTATCTGACCGTGAGGTTCTGCAAGCCTTTGAGGCAGTGGACAGGGAAAAGTTCATATTGAAAGATTTTCTGGACGAGTCCTATGGTGACTATCCTCTGCCTATCGGCTATGACCAGACCATATCCCAGCCAAGCACAATAATTATCATGCTGCAGGCACTTGAACTCAAGAAAAAGGATATAGTGCTTGAGATCGGCGCTGGCTCAGGCTATAATGCTGCCCTCATCTCAAGGATTTGCTCAAAGGTTTACAGCATTGAGATAATAAAAGATCTTGCGGTGTTTGCTTCCGAGAATTTGGCAAGGGCAGGTATCAAGAATGTGGAGGTACTCCATGCCGACGGCTCCCTTGGCTACGAGAAAGCTGCACCCTATGACAGGATTATCGTGACTGCTGCCTGCCCTGCTATTCCGCCGCCTCTTCTGCAGCAGCTTGAGGTTGAGGGTATAATTGTCGCTCCTGTGGGTGATGTTCTTGGCCAGAAGATGATAAAAGGTGTGAAAACCAGGGAAGGCATGAATTATTCTTCTCTTGGTGATTTCCAGTTTGTTCCTTTGGCCGGACAATACGGTCGGTAAAGAAAGTTTTTTATACAAGCCCTGGCAGTCTAAGCAGCGATGAAATACAAGATAGCGATGGTTGTCCTGCTTCTTTTTGGCCTTCTCGCTCTTGCCATGACAATGGAAGAGAGTCCAACAGCAAACGTTGTGAAAAGCAGAGTGCAGCCTGTCCTGCAGGCACCGCCTGTTGAGAAGGTAATCGACAGGACTCCTGACTTCATTGAGAACTATATTGGCACTGTCGTGTTCCACACTAACGAGGATTTCAGCAATAAGAATGAAGGTGTTGTCGAGTTTTTCTCAAGCAGGAAAGTCCCAGGCCTTTCAATAAGGTACAGGCTTTCTGACAAGCGCCTTATGGCTGGACTGCCTATGCTGGTAAGCAGTGTTGAGACTCCTCTTGACGGTGGAAAGCATATGGTTGGATATACCTTCAAGAAGGATGGCGCCCAGGCTCTTGTTTTTGACAACCAGATTGTTGCTTCCGGCCAGTTCACTGGCAAGAAGGATAAGGAGCCTCTTGGCATGGTCGTCGGATATCCTCCTGAGAAGGTTGATGTTGAGATAATGGTTTTTGATAAAGTGCTGAGTTTGGATGATCTCAAGCAGATTGAGTGATTCACCTAACCAGCTTTGCCATAGTTCTGCGCAACCAATACTAGGTCAAAGATGTTAACTTCACCGTCTTTGTTGGCGTCAGCCCTGACATCAAAACCAGATGTCTTTCCATAGTTTTGCGCTACAAGGACCAGGTCGAAGATATCAACCTTCTTGTCGCAGTTCAGGTCTCCTGCTATGCACTGTGATTTTGTCAAGATTCAAGGTAAACAGGCCATGTTTATTATCCTTCCATTTGGCAATAGTTGTATCTCCAACGGCAGCTTCGGCAAAAGAAACAAAACACTACTGCGGTGAATGCAACAGCTAAACAAACACAGATAACATTTCTTATACTATACAAGAGTAAATGTTTAGGTCTACTGCTTCATTGGACCAATATATGATCTTGCGACAACAAGATTATCATACCATTTCTTATTAGAACGGCTTGAACTCTGGCAATGCAAGTTCAATCCAAATTCGTCCATCTTCAAAGTGCTGACGTCGCGCAGCCGGATATTCTGGAAATCGGCTATCAGATTTCCGTCAATCCAGGCAGCAACCCGACCGTCGCGTTGTCCCGGAGTATTAGCTTTCACCATAATCTCATAGCTATACCAGCGATTCGTTTGGGGAATAAAGTTCTGGCGGGAAACAAAATTCTGCCCGAAGTCTCCGGGATTTGAGCTGTAAGGAAGCACTATTCCGTCAGCGTACCAATGATCTCCCCATTGAGAACGCTGTTCCGGATGGTACACATACAGATTTGTGTAACCCGGATCGGCTTCATCGAGATATATGCTGTTTTCAAGCACAACCAGGAAAAAATCCTTTCCGTTTGGCACATTTCCAGGGCCTGGATAATTCGCTTTAATGCCAATTCCGTTATGTCCCTGCCCTACCACACTGAAGCCGGTTTCAAATTTAGTGTAAACCCGTATGAACAACGTGTCTTCAGCTGGACTCAGCCTCTTGGACACTTCATTGGCGATCTCTGAACCTGTTTGCGGCAATGTGAATTCAAGAGACTTGATGCCAGAGTATACATTACCAGATTCTGTCGCGATGCGGGCATTACCTGTCTGGTAGTAATTGTCCCATTTGGTCATCAATTGACTTGCCGATGTATAGGACTCAAAGCCATCGGCAAAAATAACATTGGGGTCAGATTGGATATTCGCGTCATCTGGATACGAAGCAGCAATGCCATTGTTGCCTTCAGGCAAGTCACCTGAACCGCCACCTCCGCTCGAGCCGCTTTCCACAGAGAAGGTTATTGTGTAATCGTCGGTATTTGCATTACCAGCATTGTCTTTGCACCTAACATAATAAGTGTATGTGTTGCTGTTTGCAAGTCCTGTGATTGATTTTGAGTGTGTTGTTGTCCCTGTTGCTGTAAAGCTGCTGGTCATCGACGAGTAGGTTATTCCTGCTGTAGTGGAGTACTTGCACGTTGCCGCTTCGTCTGTGCTCAAGGACATGGTTGTGCTTATGGTGCCTGCAGGTAAGTTTCCGCTTGGTTGTCCATTAGTCCTTACTGGTGGAGTTGTGTCTCCAGTGTTTGTCTTTCCGTAGTTCTGCGCCACTATGACCAGGTCCAGGATAGTCACTGCTCTGTCGCCGTTTAAATCTGCTGGCCCGGTGTAGTCCTTCTTTCCGTAGTTCTGAGCTACTAATACCAAGTCGAAGATGTTGACTTTTCCATCACAGTTTACGTCTCCGGGAATGCACTGCTGCTGTACTTGGCAAGTCCCAATGCAACATGTATCGCAGTCATTCGCTGTCTTTGTCGTTCCGCTGCAGGTCTGTCCAGCCTGGCAGCAAACTCCATTCTTCTCATTACAACTCTGTTGCACAGTTCCAGTAAGCAGAGGATGTGGATAAGTATATGGCATATAGCCAGGTTTTTCTGATTTGACAGCATCACGGCCCCACTGAAAAAAATCGCCAAAATTCAAATTGCATGGATTTCCCCAGTTCCAGCCCGCACTGATAGCCACTGTTCCAGTATTTCCCCAGATATGTATTGGGTCTGTATAATATTTGTTCCCGTCATAGTTCTGTCCAAGCTGCCGTGGAACTGGGTATTTCACATTTGCGCAGCTTCCTTGTGGTCTTGTGTCTTCTGCGCCGCGGATAGTCAATTTTACCTCAGGCTTATCGCCCCAGTATGAACCTGCGAGGTTATCTATTTGATTATTGTAGATAACACCAGTTCCTCCCCTTATCCATATAGCCCAGTTCTGGTTGGCAATCTGACTTGTTCCGCCACTGTGGATAAATTTGTTATTGTAGACCTCAAAATGCCTCACACCCTGCGGTGACGTGGCCTTCCCGTGAGTGTTGAACGAAGAATAAGTAAGAGTGTTGTACCTGTAAACGCACCTGCTTGAGTCGTCACAATCAATACCTTGGTTGGTGCCTCCATAGAAAGTGTTGCTTTCAATGTAGAGGTTTAGTTTGCCATTTATATCCTTGGCACCAATTGTGTCGGCAGCGCCCCAGGAATTGCTTGAATCCTGGTCATCCTTTGGCTGTATAAAAGAGTCATCCCAGCCGCCTGTAAAGGAATTCTTGGCAATTATTACTCCGCCCGCCACACTCAAATGAAATAGTCCGCTGCCGCTGACTGTGAAATCGTTGTTCTCGAAGATTACTGGCTCTGTTCCCTGCCAGGCACCCCCTATAGTAAAACCTTTCCTTTCATTGCCACCGCCGTTTCTTGTGAAGCTAAACCCAGAAACCCGAACAACTCCGGCTTGCTGTTTTGTGATGGTATTTTCCGATACAGCAATATTGGTCTGCCCAATTCCTGCGCCTTTCAGGTGTACTGCCTTGTTTATTGTCATTCCAGACCATGTGCAGCTGCCTACCGGAACCATGATTGTATCGCCGGCACTGGCAGAATTCATTGCTGATTGCACATCCGCCTGTGAGCAGCTTTTTGCATTTATTGTGGCTGCTTCAGCAAAAGCTGCGGTTGATATAAGAAATACCACAATCGCAAGTATTGATTTCAGCATGTTATTCACTTCTTTTTGTGCAAAAGTTGCCACTATGCTAGCCCCTTAAGGGCAATGATTAATCAACTTTGTCAAAATTTTGTGCTCTGTGAGCAAATGCTTGCACCCAACTCAAGTTTTATGGAGGGTAAGGAGGCCATGCTGCTACAATTCTTTTATCGCAGTTTCTGCTGCTGAGTTTTCGAATATGATTTTTTTAAGCGCCCTTGTAATCCTTAGCGGCTCTTTGTGCTGCCATATGTTTCTTCCGACTGCAATGCCATAGCAGCCGCAGCTAATCACGTCGTATGCTTCCTGCAGGAATTTTTTTTCAGTGGTCTTTGCCCCTCCTGCTATCATCATTTTTGCTTTTCCTGCTGACTTCAGCTGCCATTTGAGGTCTTCAATTCTGCTGTTGTACTTCATCTTCAGGATATCTGCTCCAAGCTCAAGTCCCACTCTTGCTGCATATGCTAGTGTCTCTCGCGAGTTCTCGTTTCTTATCGCTGCTCCTCTTGGGTACATCCATGCTATAACCGGCAGCCCTTTCCTGTGGGCTTTTTCCTGGATTTCGGAAAAGTCCTCGAACATCTTACACTCGTGGATGCTTCCGGCATATATAGTGTAGCCTACTGCTGATGCTCCAAGGTTTATTGCCTCTTGCACGCTGCAGACCAACGGGCTTACTGGGTCTCCTTTTAGGTAGCTTGTCTTGCCGTTCAATTTTATTACCAACGGCACGCTTCCGTCATAGTATTTTTCTGCTATTCCCTTCTGGAGTATAACTGCGTTGTATCTTCCCTCTTTTGCTATCTGCATTATGTACGCAGGGTCTGCATTCCGGTCGTTGAAGTCTGTTGGCCCGTGCTCGAGTCCCTGGTCGTATGCGAGCATCAGGGATTTCCCCTTGGTGCTTATTTTGTCCAAACTAATTTTCATAGCGCTTGCACCTTGTTTGGGTATTTTTTTATCAATCCTATAGCCTCATTCCACGTTAGCAGCTTGTTCTTTGATCCGACATGCTGTATTACAGATTCAGCGTTAACCATGCCTATTTTCAGGCTGAGTTCCAGGTCTCCTGTTCTTATGTATGCTCCAAGGAAGCTTGAGCCAAACGCGTCTCCTGCCCCTGTTGTCTCCACTACCTTGACTTTCCGCGATTTAATTCTATAGAATCCTTTTTCGTGCAGGTATGCGCCGTTCTTTCCGTCTGTGATAATCGTTAATTCCGGCCCCATGCGAGAGAGGGTTTTTAGCATTTCCCTTACTTTTTTTTTCTGCGAGAGCATCTCCGCTTCTTCCTTGTTGAGCACAAGTATTGCACAATTTCTCAACAGCTTTGCCAGGTAGTTCTTTCCTTTCCTGCACAGGTAGCTGCTCGGGTTGAACATGACTCTAGTGTTGTTTTTTTTGGCCCATACCGCAAGCTTCTCAATTGTTTTATAGGATCTGCCCATCATTGATGAGAAGTAGAACCACTTTGTCTTCATTTTTGATAGTCTTGCTTCGCTGAGGTGCAGCTCATCATTAGATCCCTTGAAAGCAAGTATTGTGTGGTCGTGCTTGTATGCGTCGAGTACTATTGAGAATCCTGTTCTTCCTTCTCCTTTTGGCATTAGGCTTGTGTCAACTCCTTCAAGATTGAGCAGGCCCATTATTCTCTGG
>JBDRIZ010000106.1:0-16473 GCA_043815525.1 Candidatus Woesearchaeota archaeon | reverse complement strand
GCAACGGACTTTGCCGTTGGTGATTAGCTTACTTTGAAGCTGGACTTTGCAGTTGTATGCGAACGATAGTGAGCCAATAAAGATAGGCCAACCTTGTGTTGGCCAAGGTAGCAACGGACTTTGCCGTTGATAGAAATCTTTATAAACCACCTTACGTTTTGCTGTTTTCATAAGAGATAGGTTGGTTTCGGCTCACCTATACTGGTTCGGAATATGCCTTATTCTCTTAACAAAAAATGGCAAGAATGCATTCAAGAAGGAAAGGTAAGTCTGGTTCAACAAAGCCCTCGAAGGCGACTCAGCCTGGCTGGGTCCGCTATAAGCCTAAGGAGCTTGAAATGTTGATAACAAAGCTGTCCAAGGAAGGCCACAGCGCTTCAGAGATAGGAGTCATCTTGAGGGACACATATGGCGTTCCAAGTGTTAGGCAAGTTAGTGAGAAGAGGCTTACTCAGGTTCTTGCTGAGAAGAATCTTGGGCCAAAGATTCCTGAGGACTTGATTAACTTAATCAAGAGGGCAATAACTATCAGGAAGCACATTGAAAAAAACAAGCAGGACATGACTGCAAAGCGCGGCTTGCAGCTTACAGAGTCAAAGATTTTCAGGTTGATGAAATACTATAAGGGAACAGGAAAGCTGCCTCTCGACTGGAAATTTGACGAGCAGAGCATTAGACTTTACACATGAGCAGGTACGAGCAGTTCAAGGCACTTGTTGCCGAAGCTGCCGAAAAATTCAAGAAAATTGGTCTGGACGAGAACATACGAATTGTCTCCCACCTGGACAGCGATGGCATCTGCGCTTGTTCTATTCTTGTCCGCAGCCTAAAGAATGAGAATCGCAGGTACTCCATTTCGATTGTGCACCAGCTCGATGTGAATGTATTGCAGGAGCTCTCAAACGAGCAGCATAATTGCTTTGTCTTCGCTGACCTTGGGTCTGGCCAGCTGTCAAATATCGAGAGATTCCTAAGTGGAAAAAGTGTTTTTATTCTTGACCATCACCAGCCAGAGCTTTCCAAGACGAATGTTTGCCATGTTAATCCCCACCTGTGCGGAGTTGATGGTTCAAGTGAGATCTCAGGTGCAGGTGTTGCCTACCTTTTTGCATGCGCGCTAAACAAAAAGAACATGGATCTTGCGCACCTGGCTTTGATTGGGGCAATGGGTGATCTGCAGGAGAAAAATGGTTTCCATGACCTAAACGCTGAGATTCTGCAGCATGCCAAGAGGATTGGCACTATCAAGGTCAGCCAGGGTATCCGCGTGTTCGGCAGCCAGACAAGGCCTGTGCACAAGCTGTTGGAGTATAGCACTGATCCCTACATTCCTGGAGTCAGCGGTTCAGAGTCAGCAGCGATACAGTTTCTTTGCGGCATTGGCATTAATCCAAAGCGTGGCAAGGATTGGAAGAAATTGCTGCATTTGACTGAGGAGGAGAGGCAGAGGCTTGCTGCTGCGATTATTCTGAGGCGTTCAAAAGAGACTAATCCTGAGGACATTTTCGGCTTCACATACCTTCTTGTTGCAGAGCCAGAGGAGTCTCCTTTGAAGGATGCAAAGGAGTTCAGCACCCTTCTTAATGCCTGTGGCAGGATGAACAAGGCAAGTCTTGGGATTGGAGCGTGTATTGGTAACAAGGAATCCAAGCAAAAGGCAATACAGCAGCTTGCTTTGTACAGGAAGGAGATCCTTGCGGCGCTTAAGTGGTACCAGGATAATAAGTCAAAGCGTCATGTGTATAAAGAGGA
Source organism: Candidatus Woesearchaeota archaeon (assembly GCA_043815525.1). Taxonomy (GTDB): domain Archaea; phylum Nanobdellota; class Nanobdellia; order Woesearchaeales; family JAZDKJ01; genus JAZDKJ01. The sequence goes on along the minus strand of JBDRIZ010000106.1, from coordinate 14,721 downwards.
TGGTTTTGTTATTATTAACGCTCAGGATTTTGTTCCTTTCACTTTTATCGGCACGCTTGCTTCAATCCTGTCTAAATCAAAAGAGTTTGCAGAGCCGACGTTTATCCTTTCCATGGCATATAACAATGATTGTACCATAAAGGCTTCGCTGCGCATGTCTGGCAGGTCTAAGGCAGACCTCAGGTCGCTTGTTTCCGAGATAGTAAAATACAGTGGCGGAGAGGCTGGTGGCCATCAGAATGCCGCAGGCGCTCTTGTGCCTATTGACAATGAGGAGAAGCTTATTTCTGCTGCAAAGGAAGTCTTGCGCAAGGCATGCATGATTGAGGAGGTTATTTAGTCACCTCTTTTTAAAAGAAATTTAGATTATAGCCCTGATTTTCTCGATGTATTCAGCCACGTCCTGTCCTTTCTTGGTCAGCGCAAGAAGTTTCAGCCTTCCCTGCTTGTCAAAGGCAATGAGCTTTGACTTCTCCATCTCCTGCAATATCTTCACGACATGCGAGTATGTGCAGTCAATTTTTTTTGCAAGGTTTGAGGCATACATCTCTGATTTTGCGTTCTTCAATTCCACCAGCATCATCGCAGGCTTCTCTCTAAAGAAGACATTAAATATTTTGGCGTTTGTTGTCATACTGCACCCCCGACCACTGTTACCATATATATTTTGATAAATAGACTAATCAATCATTATATTTAAAGGTTTATATTTCGCAGTCTACAGTTGGTTATAGAATGAGAAAAAACCATTTTTGTCGACGAGATTTGCATATCATCACAGGCAAGTTTGTTGTCATGCAAAATTTCTTGAACTACGCTGGAGAAGCAACAATTTTAAGTATTGTGTTACTAGTATATAGTAGTTTCAAAATAGCTCTTTTATCTGCAAGTGTCCCCTTTTTTTTGCAGCATGCCATTTTTTTTAAAAGCAAATAATCTTGTGCCTCCGCTAAGTTTATAAAGGCGCTGCCAGATTCGTTTTGCACAAAAGGGGTGGATTATGAGGCTGTCTTATGGCTCTATTGAGAAGGATTGCGGCTCTGAAAGTTTCATCCTCTCAAACAGGGCAGGCGGTTTCTGCTGTTTTGGCATCGACAGCCGTTACCGAGGCGTTTTCTTCAATGTCGCTGGAAGGCTGTTGAAGGTTATTGATGACATAAGCCTTGCAGCGCCCATTGATGGTATTCGCAACAATCTTTGGGATGTGGAACGTCAAAGGGGCAGCGTGAAAGAGACCTTCTTTATGCCTGTTAATTCAGGCTGCCTTGTCTACGAGTTGAGTGAGGAAACTCAGGCAAGCCTTCTTCTTGATGTGCGTGAGCCTTATGATAACCGCGAGTGGGGAAGAAATTATTCTTTTGTGGATGCGAAGGATGCCCTGGTTATTAAGTACTCCAAGTTTTTTGATAGCAGAGACTCTGACCTGGATGATGGTATGGAGTATTCTGTTTTCATTGCAGTCATTGCAGACTCTTTTAGCAATATTGGTGTTTGGCGCCAGCAGGATTATGGTTTTGACAGGCATAGGAATTCTCCGAATAGCAGGTATGTTTATCACGCTGCAGACCTTGGCGGCAAAAGAATTATTTTCTCTGTTGCAGGGTCTGCTGCAAGGGCTATCCTGCAGGCGAAGAAATTCTCCGCAAAATCTGATAGCCCAAGGACAGATGCTGGCAAATTGGACGAAGCAGGTCTTGCATATCAGTGCGCTTGCCAAAGCCTTGATTCCCTGACCTTGCGTCAGCCTGGGATCCTTGCAGGTCTGCCGTGGTTTTTTCAGGTCTGGATGCGTGATGAGGCTGTCTGCCTGAAATCTCTGTTGCTCAGGCAAAAATATTCCCTGGTGAAGAAGATTCTTTTGCGTGAGCTCTCAGATCTTGCCAGTGGCGTGCACTCAAGGGGTGTTAGGCAGATTGACAGCCTTGGCTGGCATTTCAAGAGGTGGGATGACCTGATACATGCCCTGTTGACAAAAAAATTGCTGAAAAAATATCTGCCCAAGAGGGAGATCATCCAGTTGGCGTTCCAGTTGAAGCATTGCCTTGATATCCACTCTTCAAGCATAAGGGACGGTTTTGTTGCGAACATGCCCAAGGAGACATGGATGGACAGCATTGATCGGTCTGGAGCAAGGCTTGAGTTGCAGGCTCTGCAGCTTGCTGCCCATAGGCTAATGCACACTCTTTCAGGCGATCCTGCTGAGAAACGAAAGGAAATGGACCTGAAATCCAGGGTTAGGAGCATGTTCTTTCGTGATGGTTACCTCTGGGATTCCCCTGATGACCCGACGATAAGGCCGAATATTTTCGTTGCAGCCTATGTGTACCCCAATCTCCTTGAACAGGGTGAATGGGTCAGGTGTTTTGAGATTGTCCTGCCCAGGCTATGGCTTGGATGGGGTGGTCTGGCAAGCATTGACACCTCAAGCCAGTTTTTTTGTGCCACCCATACAGGTGAGAATCCGCGAAGCTATCATAACGGTGATAGCTGGTTTTGGATAAATAACTGTGCTGCCCTGGTTCTGCATGGCATTGATAAGGATAGGTTCTCCCACTATGTTGATTCGATTTTTCGCGCGTCTACGAGGGAAATCCTGTGGAGCGGTTCCTCAGGTAATCACTCTGAGCTTTCCAGCGCTTGCGAGTTGAAAAGCGAGGGCTGCCTGTCGCAGGCATGGAGCAGCGCAATGTATGTTGAGCTTGTTCATGCTCTTGGAGGCCTGGCTTGAGGCATGCTTTTTTGCTTGTGTTGGTTCTGGCTGCAGGCTTTGACCCTGGCATCATTGCCGACAATTTTGTGTCAGATCATGCTATTTTCCATCATGGCCCAGCAGCGCTTAGCGACGTGTTCTTGTCAAGGCAGCTTAGCTCTTTCCAGGATGGCTATGCCTCATTCCTGTACACTGCCTCAAGTCATCTTGGCGACAGGCGCATTGAGGCTCGATTCATAGTTGTTGTTGACATGCTGTCTGTAAGGGTTTGCGGCGTGATAATTCCAAAGAGGCAATCTAGCCGCCCACTGCTTGCTTAGAATCTTTTTCTTCTTATCTTTGAGAGTATTATTATTATAACCAGTAATATGGTGATATAGATGGCTATCGGTAAGACCCTAAGCCCTGCAGGAAGCCTGAATTCTCCCTTTTGCTCTGCTGGCTGCACGTTGATGACGCTTCCCTTCTCGTACGTGAGTTTCTTGTTGTAGTTTACCCTTCCTGTCACAACGTGCTGTCCTGGCTGCTTCGGGACATAGAACTCTGTGAAGTTGATTGTGCTGCCGACTGCAACCTCTATCTCGTCTGTCTGGAGCAAATGCATGATTTGCTCTCCAAGCATTATCTTTCCTTTGAAGTATGCGAATACAGGTCTTACTCCTGTGTTCCTGAACACTGCTGTTATCGGCACTATCTCTCCAACCCTTGCCCATGCCTTGGTGTTCACTTCAACGAGTTCTGCCTGGTCTGCTATGGCTCCTTTCTCTACAACGCTGAATGTGGCAAGTGTTGACGCGTCGCATTCGATCACCTTGACATGCGCCCAGTACTGTCCGACTCCAAGGTTTAGCATGATGCTCTTGGTTATTCTGTCTTCTTCTGTCTGCAGTATGCTTTCATCGAAGAATTCTGTTGAGTGGAGCAAGTTTTCGTGCAGCTGGTCCCATATGTCCACTTCTATGTGCGGTCGAAGCCTGACGTTTCCGTCATTTATCACAGTGTATGATACGTACATTGGGTATCCTGTTTCAACTGTTGGTATGCTGAAACCCCCTGCCCTGCACGCGAGCACCTCCTCACCTACTATCTCGACTTGTATTTGAATGCTTACCGCTGCCTTGACTATGCTGCCAGTGCCTCCTTCCAGCCTGCCAAGTGCGTCTGTGACTATCCGTATGCTTCCTGTGTAGTTGCCGCCCTGGACGTCGCTTGGAGGGGTTACAATAATCTTCATCCTGTATGGCTCGTTGCCTTTAATGGTGAAACTTGTGCTGTTTGAGTCTATTCGTATCCAGTCCTCGACTTGGCCATAGACCTCGTAGTGTACAAGCACTGGATCGTTTGATGAAGAGCTTACTGTTACTGTTCGCTGCGCATACCCTCCGCGCAGCATCTTGCTGAAGTGCGCTGCTCCAGGGCTTATTCCTATGTTCACTGCCTCTGCTGCGCCTGACATGACTGCGATTATTGCCACGATGACAATTAGTCTGTTTTTCCTCATAGCTGTTATGGCCTTTCCTGGGTGTTTATATTATTATTGAAAATTGTGCAAGGTCTCAAGTTCTATGCCCAGTTTTCATTCCTGCCTGCTCGCTGCTTCAGGAGCAGGATCGCCCTGGATCAGCGAGTTTGCGTGATTGCAATTGCTTTGCATATACACAGTTTCGTTTTCTATTTTCAGGTCTGTTTTGCAGTTGCTTGTTCCTTCAAACACTGTCATTCCTTCTGGGTTGCTGATTGCTGCAATCACTATCAGGGATATGCCGAGCGCAGCAAGGACAATTGCCATATGGATCTTTTTTCTGTTTTTGTGTTTCCAGCTGCAAAGCCTCATCCTGTAATAGCTTGTGTACAATTTTCTGTCAGAGATATTCATTTTTCTGCTTCGCTTATGCTTCTGTGCAGGTCCACGCAGCTTTCATATATCTCTTGCTTGTGGTTGCTTTCAAGTTTTGGGTATAGCTCTTTTAGCTCTTCATAGAGCATCACTGCCTTGCCAAGCTGGTGCTGTTCCATAAGTTCCCTGCCTCTTTTGAGCGCGAGTCTTGCGTAGTAGTATTCGTTTTCTTTCTCCATGTCAACGACTTGTGTTTGCACCTCATGGTTGGCTTTTCTTGCTTTTGCCATGTATTCTCTTGCGTATTGCTCTGCTCTGATGTCCTGTATTGATGCTCCGCTTGAGACAAAGTAGTACACTGCAAGTCCCAGCACCAGCACAAGGCCTATTATTATCATGATGCTTTCTGTCTGCGTGAAGAGCCTGGATTGCTCCTGTGTTGCTAATCCTGTTGGAATTGAGCTTGCATTCTCTTGCGCCTGTTTTCTTGGCTCGTTGAATACTATTGTGGCTGTTCTTTTTGCGTCCTCAATTTGTATCCGCCTGTTCACGTAGTATTTTATGTCTGTTGCTCCCCTCCACGCTATTATTGGGTCGCTCTCCAGGATTTGGTGTCCTGGGGTGATGAATACTATCTCGTCAACGTGCCTTGCAAACTCTTTTGGTATGTGTTCAACCACCTGCAAGTCTCCGGGATCAGCCCCATAGTTTTTTATGGTCTTTCTCACAAGCGTCAGGTTGTTGCTTGTGCCGTCCAAATTGGTTATTTCCAAAACAAGCAAATCAGCGCTGACTCTGTACTGCTCCTGGAGGTGCCTGATGCTCTCTTTGTATTGTTTTGTCTCATTTAGGCTGAGCTGTCTTCCGAGCAGGACAGCGTCCATGGCCTCTTCGAATTGTGCTGGAGTCGGCGCTTGCGCTGCAACAGTTCTTTCTCTTATGCTTATGCTTGCTGGTGTCGTCTTTCTCAGCTCGTCTATTTTTCCTATGATATTATTCAGTCTTTTGTCAAATTCCTTTTCCTCCAGGTCCATGTACCACATTTCCTGCAGTTGCGCCTTGTACTGGTCCAGTTTTGCCTTTGCGTTGCTGATGCTTTCCATCACGCCTGTGTCCTCTGCTGCGCTCCTTGCTTCGCTGTTGTCTGCGATGCTTATCCTTGCCCATTCTGCGTCAAGGTAGACATTGCCTGCAAGGTTTATTGTGCTGTTGACTTTCAGGACAAGTGGTGTGTTCAATAGAACCTTTTTTTGGGGCTGCGCTGTTCTTTCTTGTTGCGTTGTTGTCCTTGTTGAGACTGCGCTTACCTCCTCTGACATTGGTCCTTGGTTTCCAGCAGTGTCCACTGCGCTTATCCTATAATAATACGCTATTCCTCCTGCGACTTCGCGGTCAGTGTATCTTGTGTTGCTTGCCTGGCCGAGGTAGTTTGATGGTTTGACCCCGGGGGTCAGCGACCTGTAGACTTCATAGTGGTCTATCTGCTCTCCTTCGTAGTGCCATTCAAGATCTATGTCTATTTGTGATTCTGCTATGAGTCCTTGCGGAGCTGTTGGTTTCTTTGTGTCAGCGATAAAGAGCGCCCCGCTTGTTATTGTTGTGCCTGTCTGTCCTTGAAGGTCTTGTCCTGCGAAGTGGAATGATCCTATCTTGTCATCTCCTGCTTCTGGTATCACCAGGTATCCTTTCCAGCTTTTTTGTGAGCCTGTCAGGCTGATCGCCTTTGCTGGTCCTCCGTCAAAGTCTACTGTCAGGCTGGGTGCTTGTTTTAGTGGTTCTGAGATTATCAGCTCTATTTCAAGTATGCCTGCCTTTACTGGTGTCTGGTCGCTGAGGGTGATTATTGCTGTTGGAGCAGGGTCAACTGTAAACTCTATTGTCCCTGTTTTTCCTGTGTTGCCTGCATTGTCCCTGCATGACACATAGTACTTGTAGTCCCCTTTTTCAAGCACCAGCAGCAGGCTGCGCAGTAGCCCTCCCACTGGCAGTTTTATTGTCATCAGGTCGAAGTTAGTGTAGTTGGTGTCTATCCTGCATGCAGCCTCCTCATCTGTGCCTATTGTGAGGTTCACATACCCGCTGTAGACTATGCCTGTTGGCAGCTTGACTCCAATTATTGGCGCTTGTTTGTCGAATCCTCCTGCAACTCCCTTGGTTGTTGCCTGTGCGAGTCTGTGATTGCTCAAGTTGTGCAAGCTTGCTTGAATTGTGTAATTACCCTCTTGAAGCCCGATCACTTGCAGGTCTTTTTTGCAGTAGTATCTTGTGTCATTTTTTATGAATTCTGCTGCGCTGAATCCGACTGCTGGCGAGGTTTCGCAGTTTGTGCAGTTCAGCAGGATGATTCCGTCAAACGCAGCAGTGGACACGACTATTGCCAAGAGCGGTTCGCTGGTCAGTGTTGAGAGCTCTTTTGGGCATACCAGGGCTGTCTGGGTTGCGCTTGCTGTGAGGCAGACTATTGCTAGTATGAGGGCATACAGCATTGTTTTGCCATTCTTCATTTTGCCCCCCTTGTTTTTAGTGCTTTCTCTACTGCCTGTTCGAGATAGTCATTGAGGTTTATTCCCTTGAGAACTGCTATTACCTTCGCTTTTCTGTGAAGTTCTTGGTCTATTGCTATGTTTACTCTTTTCATTTCAAAAGGTCTTGCAGAAGTGCCTTGTCTTTTTCCACAGATTCTCTTATTGCTCTTGCGAGAAAATTGTTAAGAGTCTCCTTGTTTAGAACGCTTGCGATCTTTGCTTCTGTGTGTATCCGGTCTTTTAGGAATATGTTTACCTTTCTTTCTGTGGCCACGCTACATAAATGATATTTATCATATAAATACTTTTCTCTTTTTTATGATATTTATGATAAAAATCATTTTAGATAGCCTTTATATTATGCGTCCTATCTGGAATTGTGTTAGTATGAAATTTGCTGTAGTTGTGCTGTTCCTGCTGCTTTGCGCCGGCTGCGAGAGGAGAATTGAGGTTTTTCCGGTTCCTGACAAGTGCGGCCCAATCTATGGCAATGTGTTCCACTCGATCAAGGATAACTCTACCTGCAGGATAGTGTGCAGGAGCACTTGCGAATCCTTGGAGAAGGAATTTGTTTCAAGCCTGTTCATTGATAACGGCTTGAGGTGCCATGAGTGCAACTGCAGCTGTGCGCAAGATTAGCTTGCGTCATTTTTTCCGTATATCTCCTTGAGTCTTGCTATCTGGCTGTCGACAAGTAGCGCTTTTTTTGAGTTTTTTATCAGTTCTCTTGTTTGAGGGATGAGTTGCGCCATCTCTTTTTCCAGTGTCTTGATTTTGTCAGGTGTTATCAGGTCCTTTAATTTTGTCTTCATCAGCTGGAGCCGCAAGGTTGATGCCTGCTCTGTTTTTTGCTGCAGCTGTCTTAGCGCTATCAATGCGTCAAGCTGCAGCGCCCCTTGGTCTCTTGCAATTAGCTGTTTTATGTTTTGTGATGTCTCCTGCTCTGTGTCTGCCAAAAGTTGTGTCTCTCTTTCAGATAGTGTCTGCAGCAGTTTGTCATGCTGGGTTGACAGCTTCATCATCCTTTTCAGCCCGTGTTTTTCGCTGTATATCTTCCTGTGCTTCAAATAGAAGATTAGCGCAGTGACAAAAGAGAGGAATATTATTGGCAAGTATGCGTATTTTGTGCAGCTTTCCTTGCATGAGCAGAACCAGTAGTCGTATATCATGGCTACTGAGAGGTATGCAGTTCCGAGGCAGTAATAGGTAATGGATTTTGCCAGTTTTTTGAGATACACTGGCTTGATTATCTTTCTTTGCAGCCTTCCCCTGACTAGGTAGAGGATGTGCACTATTGATAATACGGCAATCATGCTGATTCCTGTGAAAAAAAGGCTTTTTTTGAAGCTGTTGCAGTCTCTTGGGCACGTGCATCTTTCTTCATCATTGCATAACCCGTCACCGCAACCAACAAAAGCCGGCTTTTCCTTGGCTGCAGGCTTGGTTTTGCATGGTTCGCATGGTCCTCCGCAGTCTGTTCCTTCTTCGCACTGAAGGCCTAGCTCTGTCATGTGGCAGTTTTGTCTGCCGTCGTGGCAGCTCGCGCATGGTTCGCATGGTCCTCCGCAGTCTACTGCCTCTTCGCAGCTGACTGTTCCATCAGGCATTGAGTGGCAGTTTTGTATTCCATCATTGCATGTTGGTACGTACTGGCATGTCTGCTGCAGTGCTGGCTTGTCTTTTTCTGTGCCGCAGTTGTTTTTGTCTTCACATTGCCTGTACTGGAGACCTGAAGGGTTGCACTTTGTCCATTCGATGCACTCATAGCTCTCTTGGCAAAATGATTCTGCCATGTAGTATGCCATCTGGTTAGCTGCTGTCTGGTAGCTTTCGCTTGCTCCTTCTGATTCAGCTCCCTCACCAGCCCCTCCTCCTGCTGCATCATCTCCAGCCTCACCACCTTCTGGCAGGGGGCATAGTCCGCAGTCCTGCGGGCATGTCTCGCAGGTTTCTCCGATTTCATGCTCGCACACGCCGTTGCCGCAGAACTTGCAGATTCCGCAGTCACTTGAGCATGTTGAGCAGTTCTCTGGGCTGTCGCAGTAGCCATCTCTGCAATATAACATTCTTAGCCTGATATACCTGAATGATGATTCATTCCATGTTGCATTTTGCATTGTTTCATTATATACTATTGCCAGTGTTGCATTAGCGTAGAATTTTATCTCTTCTCCGTGGACAGCGCCTTCGTCTATTGCTGTTGAAGGGTCATCTCCTTCGCAAGACAGCAATCCAAAGGAGCCTGCATGAACTGTGGAGAACATGCCGCATAGGACGTCGTTTTGGTCGTATGCATTAATGAATGTTGATATAGGTGCTGCCTCGTTGTTTTTTGAGATGTTTCCGTATATCTCCATCGCTACTGGGGGTACTCCGCCTGCCTGCAAGGCTATTGCAGCAGCTATTGTTAGTGCAGCAATTATTGTCCAACACCTTACCAATCTATCACCCAAGTCCTGTTCTCTTGCATTTTTATCCAGTATCCTCTGAATGGCTGGAGGATGTTGAAGTCAGTCTGTGTGCTGTTGTGCACCTGGTATGTTCCATTGCAGTAGCTTTGTATCTCTATTACGCTGCCGCTGATGTCTGGGAACGCTGTTGCTATGCTTCTCGGTTTGTTTGTGTCGTTTGCAGCATACCCTGCCATGTTCCATCCCTGGTAAAGGGTGATGTAGTTGGGTATTGTTATATCATTTGTGAAGTTCACATATCTTCCAATGCGCATGTTCACAAAATATGCTTCATTGTCTTCCATCACGGTCAGGTCCTGAATGACATACTTGGGAAGGCATTGATTGTAGCTCTTCCAGTGGTCCAGCCCATCTTCACTCTTGTATGAGTGCACAGATATTACTGCAGAAGGGCACTGGCTTGAAGTATCCCATATTTGCTGCACTGCCTCTTCTGTCGGAGTGCCTGCCCTCAGGCATGGAATGCAGACCAGGTTTAACCCTTGAGTCATTGTGAAGTTGCATGTTTTTTTGTACTTTTGTATGATACTCAGCTGTGTTACTGCTCTGCCTGTTATCTGCGGGAATCCGTCAAGTGTGGCAGAAAATAGTGTGGCCAGGACAAAGAAAGCTGCCAGTCCAATCACCAGCGCTGCTCTGCTGCGTGGAATCATCTCTCTGCTTTTCAAGAAGCCTGTTATATAAAAGTTTGGACTCTTTAATAATAGTTGTTGGTGATATCCCTTCTTTTTGATATTTGTGGCCTTGGCTTCGAGGTTTTTCTTGCTTTGTGGGAAAAAACCGTAAAGCCCGACTAAGTTGACTGGCTCTGTGCCTATATCATGCCCTTGTTGAGGTTCTGCTGTGAACTTGTGCAGGACCATATGCTTTGCACTTTGACTCAAACAGGCTTATCTGTGAAACTGGAAATAAATTTGTTAATCAATAAAATCTCATTTTCCACCAATGTGTTTCACTGGTGGTTCGATGTACGCTCAAGTGGAAAATGAGAACAAGAAAGTCGTCCGAGCGAAGCGAGCATACCACCAGCCTATTTGTGGGTAATGATGAGGTCTATTTGACGTGGTCGATTTTCTTTGATTAAATTAAACATTATCAATATGTACTTAATTTAATAATTAACTAATACAATATGTTAATAATAAGACCATATGGTCTGTGCTATTTGCTTTTGCATCAGGATACATATGCGATTGTATGATAGAAATATTAATTACTTTATTTAATTTATTATTTAATTATTGTTATTTATTTGTTTTTTCATTTTGTTTGAATGTATGCTCTTCTCTATTGTATTTATTTGGTCTCAATACTTTGTTGTTAATTATTTTATTTAATTTATTATTTAATTACTAATCTAGTAATACTACACCTGTCTTGGTTATGTGACAAACAAGAATCAGAGGTCTGCTCCGCACTTCCTGCAATTCTTTCTTCTGCTGGGATTCCTGTGCTTGCACTCAGGGCATTTTTTCTTCTTGAATATGAATATCATCAGCAGGATGACTGCGATCAGTGCAACTGCTCCTGCGATATACATGTAATCTAGTTTCTTGATTTCGAGTGCAAGCTCTTTTCTTGCTGATTTGATGAGGTTTTCTGCTCTTTCGCCGTAGTTTGCCTGTACCATTATCTTTTCGTTATCAGCCAGGTCAATTTCCTGCATGACTGGTTTTGATCTTATTCTTATCTCTAGGTTTCGCCCTGCTTGTACTAGTGCCACCTCTTCGCTGCCAAAAGAGTAGGTCTCACCGTCGATAATTATGTCTATCAGCTCAATATCGACGTATGCGTCTGCGTCGCCAGTGTTGCTGACTTCCACGTAAAATATGCCTTTGTTCAGGTCATATTTTGCTGAGGTAATTTCTATCAGGGAGTTATCTATCACCCTCACGCTCTCTATGTTCCATCGCTTCCTTATTTCGTTCTCGAGTGACCTGCCAGATTCTCCATATATCACGTATGCGTCTGCAGTCAGGTTCTGGCCAGTAAGGCTTACCTCATAGGTCATTGTTTTTATGCTGTTTGCGTCGATGAAACCTGCGTCCATGTCTCCTACAGTTCCTTGCGCTCCAAGTTCGCTTGCAAGCGAGTATGATCCCTTGAAATATGCTGCCACTACTCCTGTGTTCTGTATTGTGACTTCAAGCATGTTTGTTGCGGAGTTGTATTTGATGGATGCTATCTGTAGTGTTATTTGGTAGGTTGGCACATAGAACAGGTCAAGGCCCTCTACTGGGGATACTGGTCCTGATGGTATCCTTGCTCCTCTTGCGAACTTCACAAAAACGCTTATGCCTATCTGTCTTCTTATGTTTGTTGCTGCTCCGACATACTGGTTTCCGATAAGTACAGCGACGTCAACCCCGCTTTCCTTTATATACTCTTGTATCTGCTCCGGCACATTCTCCCTTCCAAGGAAAAGGACTGGCTCTGCTCCGCTCATTATCTCCTCTTCTATGAATTCGCCGTTTGAGAGCACTATCTGCTTGTTTATGTCTCCTTTTAGCTCGCGGTGCTTCTCCTGGTACAATTTTACTATCTCGATGTTGTTGTCGAACCTGTCTCCCTTGTTGATGATCACTGGGCTAAACTCTGCAAGTGCTGCTTTTACTTCGCGATCAACAAACCCGTAGATGACAAGTTCTTCTACTGTTATGCTGCGCAAAAAGTCCGTTATGTCAGCTATGTTTCTCCTGTCTGCGAAAATAACGTATCCTTTTTCAAGGGCTGCATACGGTGCAACAGCCATGGCGTTGTATCCATAGGAGTCGTCAACTATGACAAATCTTGTTATGTCTGTTCTTCTTGCGAGTTCAAGGTTTATGTTATCAGGCGCTATCTGTTCTACATTGAATCCTGCTGCCCGCAGTACAGAGTCATAGCCTACAACAAATGGGTACTCTGGTGAGGACACGAGGAGTATGTCATTCTTGTTTCTTTCCAGGGTTTGTGCGAGTATGTTTGAGTGCCTGTCGCTCACAAGAAAGTTTTTCGGGATGTTTTCAAGGTTTGAGTACATTATTGTGGAATAGACATCTTTCCAATCCTCGGAATTGACTATGATATGGTCTATTGCTGTTGCAGATGTGCTTGCTGTAATGAGAAGCAGTAATAACACCGCCAGTCTCTGTGTCGCGGCCACGATGCACTTGCACCTCTAAGGCTTATATATAAATTTTTCTAGGAGGAAAAACGCTGGAATTGCTCTTAGGAGATGATTCCTTTTATCCACTTCCATATCCTTGCTAGCACACCCTGCTTGGTAGGATTTGGCTCAGTGACTTCTTCAGTCTGCTGTGTTTCTGGTTGTGGCGCTGCGGGTATTAGCTCAACTATCTCTACAGTCTTGGTGCTTGTGAGGTTTGGAGGCGCGATACTGGAGTCATTAGTCAACGGCTCTGGGTTATTGATTACCTCGCAGGTTTTGTATGACCTGGTGCTGTAAATATTTGCGTTGCAGCCTTTCACTACTGCAAGGACTGCAGTCAGCTGCCTTGTGCTGTGGTTTAGCCTGATGATATAGGAGCTGTTGCTCTCTCTTTTTACTGATGCTTGTTTTAGCAGGCTTTTGTTCTGTCTTGTCAGTCCAAAGTGGAAAGTGTAATCCAGGTCTTCTATAACATGCACCTGGCTGCTTAGGCCTGATATCTCTACAGAGTTGACAGAGCCGTTGTTGCTGCAACTGACTTGCAGGTTTATGGGTTCGCAGCTGTATTGATACCCAGGACATACTGTTGTGAAATACAGCCCTTTTTCGTCATCAACAATGTTCTTGCCTGTGTAGTAGTTGATCTGCAGCAGGCTGTTTTCGCTGATGTTCCGATTTGCGAGCACGACTGTGTATTCGCCTTTTTTTCTGAAGAGTGACTCGTTGGATAGGAATATCGTTTTTTCTGCGCTGCGAAAGACTTGTGTAGGTTTGAATTTTTCGTCATACCACCTTCCATCGACCCTCTTGTATATGTTGGTGTCGTTGAGCCTCATTCCTATCCCTTTTATGTCTTTTACGTTAACATTGCCTTTGTATTGCGTGAGTCCGAATTGAATTTGCCCGTTCACGCCGCAAGTTTTTTCTCCCACAAATGCGTATCTCTCCCTGACTGTGTCTGCTGCAAATGCATGAAAGCATGCAATAACCATGAGAACAAGCAGTATTGCTGGACGGTTCATTTGGCTGGCTGGCCGTTGAAGCTTATCACCTTGCCTCTTGTACTAACCACCACCTGCATTGTGTTCTGTTTCACTGTGTTGTTCAAGTCTGTTGAGGCTTCCAGTGCTATGTGCCATTCTTTGCCCACCATAGTGGAGCTCACGACATTTATTTCGTAGTTCTGGACTGTCTCAGGAGCGTCAGTTTGTCTTGTGAAGAAGACGACTCTGGACTTGACAAACTCCTTTGCAGTGTCTTCAGCCTGCTTTTGGCTTATTGTGGAGCAGGAGCAGAGCAGGATAACAAGCAGTGCTGCTGCTATTGGTTTAAATGTCACTTTTCTAACCATGTACTCCGTTGAAGATCACTGTGCCGTTGCACTGGCCTTTTACGCTGTACTGCGGCACTCTCATTCTGAAATAAGTGTAATTGGTGAGGTTCAGTGTCTCGCTCCTTCTTTGTCCGAGGTTGAAATTCACGATGTTTGGGTTTGCGAACTGTCCGCTCAGGTTAGTCATGCTTTCATATGAAGTCCCAGTGCCATTTATCGCGTACCTTAGTAGCCCTGCTGTTATGTTGCCTATGCTGCACTTGAAGCTCAGGTTGTTTTCCTGTTCCACATTGCTTCCATAGCCATAAAGGTTGAGATCGAGATTCATGTTGCCGATGTTTGTTACATTCACCTTTTTGCTTGCTGAGGTCTGGTTTAGCGCCATCTCTCCAAAGCTGATGACCTCAGGCACGTTCAGCGCGTACAGGGGGTTTATCTTTGCTGTGTCTGTTGATGAGTTGTATGCAGCCAGCCCATTGAGGTTTGCTGTTCCGTTGTCCCATGCGCTCATGTTGCAGTGCCATGTTCCGTTGTTTGCGTAGTACCAGACGAGAAAGCTGCAGCTGCATGTTATGTTGTATGTGTTTTCCTCAGTTCTTGTGCAGCTCTTGTTGCTGTAGTGCTCGTTGTTGTCATTTAAGTCGCTGCTTGCGTTTGCTGTGAAGAATATTGTCGCGTTGCACATCACAATGTC
>JBDRIZ010000105.1:0-6807 GCA_043815525.1 Candidatus Woesearchaeota archaeon | reverse complement strand
TAGAATCATCTTCTCCAATTCTTTTGCAGACACTGGCCGGTCTTCATCTGCTATACGCATGTAGGCCCTGCCATATGAAAAATAAGGAGTATTGCTTCCTTTGAATTCCACTACAATACAATCTTTTCCTTCAATCTCCTCCTTTCTGGCTTCAGGATAAATTTTTGGCTCAATATTGTCAGAAATTGCTCTTGAGACCTCCCGTAAACTATTTTCAGTCACAGTCTGCCCTATCACCTTTCCATCGTTGGCAACGCCAAAATATAATTTGCCTTCCTGATGCTTATTGAGTATTGAGGCTATTGAGATGACTCCTTCCTTTAACTCAGATGTGGACTTCTTCAGTTCAACTGTTCCAGATTCCTCCATATATTCTCAAAGCCTCGCAATTTTCCCAGCATCCGTTAATTGCAGTCAGTCTTCAGTTGTTATCAAATCCATATCCTTGAGAGCGTCGATGGCCTGGTAGAGCATTGCTGTTGATATGTCTAACTTCTTGACCAGATAATTGATTGGTGAATAGTATTCCATATTTATTCAGTGTCAGTGTTATATTTATACTTTTTTGCCCACGGAGTGGGATTATGTACTATCTTTGAAATCCTTATTTTTACTACTTCATCATTATATTTAGTGGATACAAAATTAAGTACTTTGTCAAAGCTCTTAGATAAGATTACACCTTTAAACTTACCCTTGGACCAATTCTCAATAGCAAAAACACCTCTCTTAGTCCACCAAATTTCTGGTCCATCTTTCTTTATCTGTGACACAACATAAGCATAAGCCCCGCATGTTCTTTTAATATAAGATTCCGCTTGCTTGGCCGTCAGTTCTCTGGTATATAACTTGAAAGAGTACTTACTGTTTTTTCCTTCACCGGTTATACCAGCATCTTTGTAGATTTTCACAATAAACTTAAACTTGGCGTTCATGTTACAACCCTACCCTTCTGACCAGTTATACTTATAATTTAATGGAGGGAGTTCCTTATGCTTGTCAACATATTCCTTCATCATAGCGTATTCCTTTTTGTATGCTTCTTCTTTTGTTGCGCACACTTCATAACTGAATTTAAGAGTCCAGAGCTTCTCATTAAGCTTCAAGAAATTAAATCTCCATCCGGCCATATGACCGCCGCACCTTTTGTCAGCATTCCTCTTGAAGTCACTAAGTCTTTTACGCAAATTGGTGGATTCTCCTATATCTATTATTCCTTCAGTATCAACCCCAATAAAACGGCTTATTTTTATTGGCTGCCCATCATTCCCAAATATGCTGATCATATATGCACCAGGTTTTGAAGGGACTTTGCTTAACTCCAATTTATCCAATATACACCATTCATTTATCATAGGAAACACCTGCTTCCTTTTTCACAGTGTGGCAATTCTTGTAGCATCTGTCAATATTATTTATTTTTTCTGGCATGATATCCTCCAGTCTTCGGGCTGCCCCTGTATTCTATCCTGTTCTCTTGCTTTAATTTCTTCAGCTGTCTTTCAATTGTCCTTTTTGGGATATTGAAAACTTCAGTCATGGACACGGTTCTCTTGCCAGGGTTTCTTCGTATGTATTCAAACAGGCTTACACCGCCACTTACACCGCCACTTGGCGGTATACCTGTATGCCTGTAGAATACCACCCTAAGTCCAGTCGAGCTTGTCTCAAAATCCACTTTGACGCCAGCACTCCTGCAGGAATCATAAATCCTTTTTATCCCAGAACCCCACCTTTCTATGTCCTGGCTCAAAAACAAGGTATTCGCAATCAAGGGATTCCTAAGAACAGACTCTCCTTTTCCATGAAAATAATCTTCTGGCTTCCTGTCTTCAGGAAATGGGCCTACATTGAAGATCTCAATCCTATCCTTAAAGAATGCAACCTCGCTTCCTTTCATGACAGAATAATCCCTGTGGCACAGGGAATTTACCACTGCCTCCTCTATTGCCCTTAAGGGCACCTCAGGTATCTCCTCCCTTCCTGTTCCTGTCAGGTTTGCCCGCCAGTTCATATGCTCCTTTATGTAAGATTCAGCCTGCTCCTTTAAATGGAATATGTTGCCCTTGAACTGCCTTATGTCTAGAAAAGTAAGCTTGTCTTTTCCAGCAAAGACTGCTGCCTGTATCTCACTTGTGTTGTCATCGCAGAACAAGACCTCAGCAGCCTTCAACAACCTGCCCTCTTTCATCAGATGCAGTTTCTCCAAGGTGTCCTTGATATTTGTGAACCTAAAATTTATCCTTTTTACATCATTTGCTCTCCTGACAAATTCGACAAGAGATTCCATATTGATATCTGCAACGCCCTTGTCAGACAGGTCACTTTCCCACTGGTGTTGGGACAGTTTCAATATCATTTTCTTCAACTCGCCTGAAGAGACAGGCTTGTCTTCATCAGCAACCCGCATATACACCCTGCCGTAGGCAAAATAAGGCAAATGATCTCCTGCAAATGAAATACTCACACAGGATTTGCCTTCAATAACCTGCTTAGCGATATCTGGATAGATTCTTGGCTCGATATGATCTGAAATTGCTTTTGACACCTCCCTGAGAGTGTTGGCTGTGACGTCCTGGCCAATCACTGTTCCATCATTTCTTATCCCAAAGAACAATTTGCCAGCTTTGTGCTTGTTAAGTATTGATGCCATAGAGATTATGCCTTCCTTTAACTCAGATGTAGACTTCTTCAGTTCAACTGTCTCTGATTCTTCCATATACTCTCAAAGCCTTGCAATCTTTCCGGCATCAGTAAGCTTGAGGCCTTCGTCAGTTGTTATCAAGTCCATATCCTTCAAATCATCTATTGCCCGATAAAGCATCGCTGTTGAAAGCTCAATCTCCTTTGAGAGATCGCTGATAGAGTCGAATTTCTTGTCTGCCAAGCATTCAAGTACCTTCTTCTGGCTCTCAGTAAGGTGAAAGCTAAGCCTTGGAAGGTAAACCACACCTGCACCAGGTTCTTCTGGGTTATAGGCAATCTTTGAAACCCTTTCGTGCCTTGCATAAGCAGCAAACAGCAAACCAATAGCCTTTGTCTTCCTGCCGGATGTTATGTTCACAAAGATATGGTCTTCCTTATTCTCCAAATCAATGATTTCAACGCATTTGGCAGCTACTTTCACGATGTCATAGACATCGGTCTTAACAGGTTTAACGTCAATAACTTTGCCTAAGGAATCCTGTATTAACTTGAGTGCAGCCTCTTGCTCCTTGTCAGGATGCTTATCAATCAAAAGAATCAACTTATCCGGACCAAGCCTTGTAGAAGCAAGCAAAACCGGCTCAGGACTGTACAAAGTTGCAATCAACACTTTTTTCCCCAAGTGATGCACCTCTCTGAAGGTATCCAAAGAATTGGTGCTTATAAATATTTCCATAAGAAGTGAAAAACAAAGATTTACATATATATTTTTGTATTTTGATATAATATTATACTGATAAACAGAAATATTTATATACTGGTATAAACAACCTCTTATAGGGAGAAACAAGATGAGAACGACAAAAAAACCTTTGGTGAACATCATCGAGATAGGCAACATGAAGCTTATGACAGAAAACGGGAATATGCGGGATCTCTTGAAAGTCGCGACCAGGATCCTGACAAAACATAAGGATATTGTTAAGGACAAGAACAAGCCAGAAATCATTCCATTAGAAATGTTTGGGTGAGACAAGATGCCACAGAGCATTGAGTGTGCGATGCATGAGAAGATTACTGCGTGCGGCAAAAGGACTCATGTCGTGCTGCCAAAAAGGTATATTGGGAGGATTGCTATGTTTTTGTTGCCGATGAGGGTTTCGCCAAGATGATGGAAGCAGCAGAGGGTTGCGACAGGATCATGGAATACTTTTCAAGACGCAGCCAAGCGGCTGACCAAGAGAGGCAACTTGCGGACATGCTCGAGTTGAGCGCAGACCTGGATCGCCAAGAGAGGGTGAAAGCAAAAATATGAAGCTTTACGACATGGACAAGCAGGAATGCAAACTATGATGACAGAGTGTAACAACAAGGAATGCAGGTTCAATGATTCCGGGAAGGAAGCATACCGCTGTCCAATCTGCAAAGAATGCGGTGCAACACACCATACCATTAACGAAGAATGCACATCATGCTGGAACTGCCAAAAAGACAGCATCATGAGGAATCATGTGGAGCCTTACACCAACAAGGACGGAACCATCTCTGTGCCGCTTGGAGATGCTGACAGGATGCTAAGTGAGTACAAATGGGCTCCAAGCATGCCTGTATCAGAAAGCAGTAAAGAGAGCGATATTGCGAAGCTCAAGAGCCTCATTAACCTTCCAAAAGAGTGGAAAATTGAATACGAATATGCAAGAATGCTCATGGGAGACCTGGTCAACGTGCCTGACAAGGAGAAAAAGGTCCTGAAAATCTACTGCTACACAAGCCACTATCCGTGGGGATTTGACGACTGGGTGGAGATAATGTGCAAGGACATAAACAAGAAGATGGGCTGGACTAATGAGGATAGAAAGGAGAATTCGTGAGCAAAATGGCAGAAATCATCAAGAAAGGCGACATACTATCAAAGGGAAAAGTCATTGGCGAGATTTTTGTTGATGATTATCGCACCCTACATGCAAAGTCGTTCGCAGACAGTATGGTCATTGATAATAAGGGTATTACAAGATTTCGTGCGGATGCTAAAGGCAAGGAAAGACCTGATGGCCCAATAAACCTTTTGCCTGAAGAGGTGCGGGCTATCTACGCCACGTTCGGCTACCGACAGAAGCGCTCTAAGGAATATTGGCTCATCAAGCACCATAGCTATGGCATGTGGTCTGGTGGAGACCCACGAAGATATCTATCAAAAGGACGCAAAAAAATAAGTTTTGATGCGAATAAAGCCTTGCACGAAAGCAAAAAAGATGAGGGCTCGTTCAAGGATGCCAGAATGTTCTTCTCAGAAATTGCAGAGATCAAAGAAGCGAAATATGACTACATCAATGGCTACCTCACAGGAGAAACCATCTCATTTGCCTCTGGGTTGATAGTGGAAATTGAGAAAGGCGAGATTAACTTCGTGAAGAAAGGACAATCCCTTGTCCTCCCTTCCCAGTTTTTCACAGCGTTCATCTCCCTGCTTGAAACCTGGGAAGCCCGAAGAAAAACTTATGCTCTTAGGGACATCAAGCGCGAAGCCGAGTGCTTGGAACAGCAGGTGAACAATGTCAGAAAGATTTGAACTGTTTGGGAAAAAGAAGACTGGTGGTATACCATGAGATTCAAAAGCATAGAGTTCAAAGACCACAGGATGTTTGGCACAGCCAGGATTGACTTCAGCAAAGGCATGACTGTCATCACAGGAAACAATGGGGCAGGCAAGACAGCGCTCTTCAAAATCCTGCTCAACTCCTTGTTTGGCGAAGACGAGCATTTCACTGTTGCAAAGGAAGGAATGGATGACGCTCATCCGGATTACATCTTCCAGAACGAGGAGACAATCCGCTCCATAAACACAGGAGAGTTGCTGCTGGAAATGGCGATGAAGGGCAAGGCAGGAGAGTTTGCCAAGGCTTTCTTGCAAGAATTCAAAGGATTGTATCCGAAATATGCGACATACAACAGGTATTTCCAAGACAGCCACTCGACTCACTACTCAATTGAAGGAGAATACCTGTTGTCCTTTGCTGCTTTGCTCGCCATCAGAAGAACAGAAAAGACAAAAGAGCCACTGGTCCTGGACTGCTGTTTTGAAAAGCTCAAGCCAGAACTTAGGAAAACAGTTGTTTCAGCGTTAAGCCACCACAAGGTTCAGTTGATAATCTTCCAACTGCAGCCAGCAGGGGCTGACTACGCGCTAAGGAAAGATAGCAAGCAAAGGACCAGGATTGTCAGGCTAAAGCTTTCAGAGAGGAAACAATGATCTGGACCAAAGGAACATACCATATCAAGTCAAAATATATCCGTGAAAAGCTGAAGAATGCCACACCGGGAGGGAGACAAAAATGACCTTTATGGATGAATTCAACAAGTTCTGCACAGTGCCTGAGGACACAAGGATCATCAGGGAATACAAAGACAAAGAAGGAAGGGAAATAACAGAGATAATACCAGCAGCAGCCCTGGCAGAATACAACAGGCTACTAGAAAACATGCAGAGGATGGGGATGAGAAGCGTTAGCGAAGTTAAAGAGCTTGCCAGGAGGTGAATATTATGGGCTGGCTGAAAGGCTCGGAGTTGTGATGAAACCAGGCCACACCTACATCAGAGAACACGACAGGGCAGGAAGCAGCGAGTTCAGAAGGCAAGAGCAGGCGATGCAGGTCCTGTATGGAGCGTGCACAAACTTCAGTGTAAAAGCTATTTCTTCTTCAACCTAACATGATAATTGTGTTTCCAATAATTGTCCATACCATAGACCTCGAACCATTTCAGCGTGATAGTGCCTTTTCTACCCTGATGATTCCATTCCATTATGTTCCAATCTTTCTCTATTTGCAGCTTCAGCTGCTGTTCCACCTTTGGCTCAAGAGGGTCTGAGGTCACAAAGACAGCATATGTCTCCTGCTTTTCAGGGTCATAATTCCTTACTATGCCGGCACTTACCTTAGACTCAAGGTCTTTCAGAACGCTGTCCTGCTGAGGTGTGAGTATTGCCGCGTCCGCCGGAGATATTACCATATACAAAGAGAGTATGTGGAAAGCTCTGTCGATAAGTGATTAGTTCTCTTGGATAAAAATCGTATGTTCTGTAGAATACAAATCTTTATCTAGTAGATGTAGTTACATTGTAACTACAATGGCGAAGCCAATTCAGATGAGGATGGAAGGGT
>JBDRIZ010000104.1:0-9278 GCA_043815525.1 Candidatus Woesearchaeota archaeon | reverse complement strand
TCCCTCAGCATCACCACATCCAGCTCGTCTGGCTTTTCTGCTATGTGCAGTTTTCCCTTGCCTATCTCTGCAATCCTTGTCGCAAGCTCTGTTCCCTGCTTGTCAAGGCCTATTCCGACAACGCTTATTGTTATCCCCCTGCTGCTTGCGTATGCTGCAGATTCTATTGTTTCCTTTTCAGGCTCTTTTCCTATTGTCGGCAGGCAGTCTGTCAGGAGTATCAGGTGCTTTGTATGCGATCCTGTTGAGAATAGCCCTGTGCTTTTTTGTATTGTTCCTGTGATATTTGTCTCTGCGCTTGCAGTGATGCCTGCAATCCTTGCTGTTATGTAGGGAAAATTGTTAGTCGGCCTTATCTCTTCTTTTACCTGTGTTCCGAATACTATCAGTCCTACCCTGTCTTTTTGGCTTATCGCTGTGTAAGCAAGTGCTATGCCTGCTCTTTTTGCCATCTCTATCTTTTTTCCTTTCATCGAGCCGCTTGCGTCAAGTGCGTAGATGATTTCTATGCTGCCCTTGCTCTTTCTCTCCACAACCTGCAGGTCTTCGATTTGAAGTGTCAGATGTCCTCTTCGCAAGGCCTTTTTTATGCTTCCCTTTAGTTCTATGTCCCTGTACCTGTCGCCTTTCCTGTAACCCCTTGAATCGTTTTTGTCTCCGTAGACTGCCTTTCTCTTGCTCTGGACTGTGCCTATCAGGCCTTTTGCGAGCATCCGCTCGAGTTCGTCCTTGTACATTATTATCGCAGAGAGTCCAATTCCTTTCTCTGTGAAGTTTCCGTCCCTGTCAATATGTCCTTTGTTCTTCAGGTTCTCAAATGTCTCTTGCGCCTTGTTTTTCAGCTCTCTTCTGAATTCCGGGATGCTGATGTTTTTCTTTATGTAGTTCGGCGAGTAACCCATTATCAGCCGTATGAGCGTTTCTCCGTACAGTTGTTTTGCCATGCTGTACTGCTGCACAAGCTTCTCGAAGAAAAGGTCTGGTGTGAAGGAAGAGAATCCTTGGTTTATTGCAGCAGAAACAAGCTTTCCGTCTTTTACTGTCTCTGTGTCGTTCTCAAGAACCAGGTGCATCAGTTTTTGGTCAAAATCGCTTGCAAGTTTTCCCTGTTGCTCCTCTGCCTTGGAAAGCTCCTCTATCTCGACCTGTGACCTGTCAAAGGCCACCACCTGTTTCCTTGTCATACTTATCAGAAGCATACTGCTTGAACTCTTTTCTTAGGAATTCCTCTGGGTCCTGCAGGTATTGTAGGCTTGGCTTGAACCTTATCCTGTGAGCTATGACTGACACTACAGCTTCTGCGATGTCTTCCAGTGTGACTTTTTTTCTTCCCATAAGCACAGCGTTGCTCTGGCTTCTCTCGTAAAGCCTTATTGTTGCCCTTACGCTTGGCACTTTTTCCAGCTTGTCCAGGCTTCTTATTTCCTGTATGAAAGATACGAGTAGTGATAACAATTCTTTTGGAAATTCCAAAGCAAGCTTCTTTCCTTTTGTTAAGACAATGTTTTCTTCTGTCTCAAGAGTCTCTGGGTATCCCATATATATCAGGTCAAACCTGTCCAGGAAAACGTCTGATAGTTTCTCTGTGCTTGTGTCGTCAGGGTTCATTGTTCCGATGAAGACAAAATTTGCAGGAAGTTCAATATCATAGGTGCCTACTGTCGCCCTTCCCTCCTCAAGGCTTTGCAGCAGCGCGTTTTGCAATTTTTCAGGGCACCTGTTTATCTCGTCAAAGAACAGCACTCCGTTGTTGGCTTTGAATATCTTGCCTGGACTGAAAGCCTCCATACTGAGGGGTCCGAATTTCAGCGCCTTTGTTGGGTCTATGTCTCCTATCAGGTCTTCTGCAGTGAGGTCAGGGCTTCCTTGTATGCGCACAAACCTCTGTTCAGCTGAAAGGCATTTCGTCTTTGGCTTGCTTTGCCTGCAACTCGGGCATAGCGGCTTTTGTGGGTCGCAGTTGTACTGGCAGTCGTTTGCCTCTGTCTCTGGCATTATTTTTGCAAGGCTTCGTGCAAGCGTGGTCTTGCCTATTCCTGGCGGCCCAACAATTATTACGTGGTGTCCCATTATCAGCGCTGACTTCAGTTGTTTCTTTGTGGATTCCTGTCCGATGATTTCCGCAAACTCTGCTTTTGCCAGCACTTTTTGGTCAATTATCATGCTCTCCTGGGAAGCCTTGCTTTTTTATAAAGATGTCGGAAAACCCCTTGATGAAAGAAAAATTTAAATACAGACTTCCATGAAGATGGCTAAAAAAGAGGTCTGCAAATGAAGGACAAGGATATTCTCCTGTTGGTTTTGGCTGTTGCTGTTGTGAGTCTTGTGTTTTTGTCATTTTCAGGTCCTGGGATGATCTCTGGCCAGGCAAGCAAGGCTGCTGCCAGTAAGGAGTGTCGTGATGGCAAGAACAACGATTTTGATCCTTATACAGACTATCCCAATGATCCTGGATGCTCGAGCTTCAAGGATACTAGCGAACTGAATCCGAATCTGGAGTGCGATGACGGTATAGACAATGATTATGACCTCATGATTGACATGCAGGATTCTGGTTGCCTTAGCCCAAGGGATACTGATGAGTCTGACTGCGGTGATGGTGTCTGCGAGGGTTTTGAGAGCGCATCCACTTGCTCTCCTGACTGCGGTGTTGCTGATTCCTGTGCTGACACTGACAATGGCAGGGTTGTTGATGTTGCTGGCACTTGCTCAGGCTACTTGAGCGGCAGCACTTACAGCGTTACAGACTACTGCCTTGATCCATCTACGTTGAGGGAGTATTACTGCAGCGGTGTTTACCAGATGACTGAGAACATTTATTGCGGATCAGACTCTTACGGGCCTTACTACTGTATCGCAAATTCTATGTATCACGATTTGACTGACAGCTTCTGCGCTCAGGGTCGTTGCGGCCTCAGCGTGACTCCTCAAATGTATGCTGACTGTGACAGCTATGATGGTTATGGCCCCTATTACTGCAATGCCAACTCTGTCTACAGGGACTACTTGGATTCCTATTGCAGCCAGGGCAATTGCCTGTATGCCTCAAGCCCTCAGCTTGTCCAGGCTTGTGGGATTAACACCTGCCTTAACGGCACTTGTGTTAGCACCAACACCTGCATAGACACTGATGGAGGCCTTAATGCTTTATTCAAGGGCACTGTGTCAGGAGTGTACTATAGTAGCCAATACAACTACACTGACTACTGCCTCACAAATGACACTGCAAAACTGGTTGAGTACTATTGCTCTGGCAGTATGTGGTACAACTACTTGCATTCGTGCAACCTGAACATGACCACTCACTGCTATGATGGAAGGTGTTATTGATTTTTTATGATTGCATGGAGGCTATGAAATGGTGAAGGACAGTTCTTTGACTGTAGTGCTCATCGTTTGTGTTGTACTTATTGCTGTATTGCTGATTGTAAAGCCAGGTACTCTTGTTGGCCAGGCAAGCAAGGCCGCAAAGGTGCCTCCGAGCGCAAAGCCTGAGTGCAGTGACGGTAAGGACAATGATTTTGACGGATTGGTTGATGCCAAGGATCCTGGCTGCACTTCACGAAAGGATACTAGCGAGTTAAACCCAAACATCGAGTGCGATGATGGCCTTGACAATGACGGAGACCTTTTTGTTGACAGGCAGGATGATGGCTGCCTTAGCTCAACAGATAATGACGAAACCAACTGTGGCGACAATGTCTGCGAACCTGGAGAGATCTGCACATTAGACTGCAGGACCAATAGCTGCACTGACTCAGATGGCGGGAGAATAACCGCAGTTGCAGGTACTGTCACAGGCGCTCTCCAGGGGACTCCTTATTCCTATTCTGACTCCTGCGCTGACACCTACACTCTCAGGGAGTTTTTTTGCGAAAGTGATTATCAAAGGATGGACTACTTGATGTGTCCTTCAGGAACGTCATATGGAACGCCTTATTGCATCAACAGCTCTGTTTATCGTGATGTTACGACTGGTAGCTGCTCTGGCGGCGCGTGCATAATAGAGACCTCTGCAACGCTCTACCAGGACTGCGGCCCTGACTATTACGGCAGCAGCTACTGCATTGGCAGTGATGTGTACCACAACCTGTATGATTATTCCTGCAACAATGGCCAGTGCAGCTTTGCAGTGCTTCCGCAGCTTGTCGAAATATGTCTGGAACCCTGTTCGAATGGCGTATGCCCTGAACAGATTTCCAACTCGTGCTCAGACTCAGACAGAGGAATCAGTCTGTATGTGCAAGGCACAGTGTCTGGTTTGAGCGACGGTTATCCGTACTCATACAGCGATTACTGCCCAGATTCTGGAAGGGTGTGGGAGTACTACTGCAACGTTGACCGTTACTCAGGGTATGCTTATTTTTGCCAAAACAGTACTATTTGCTCGAGCGGTTTCTGCCACTGACAGCTGTTCGGTTGTAAAGTATAGGCACGGACATTAGTAATCGTAAGTAATTTGCCGTGCCTATGCAGAATCAAAGAAAATCGACCGCGTCAAATAGACATGCTCGCTTCGGGTCGATTTTGCTGTTCTCATTTTCCACTTGATCGTAAATACAAGTCAACCACCAGTGAAACACACTGGTGGAAAATGAGATTTTGCAATTGAACATACGAATATTAAAGTCTGCCGCAATAATTAGAAAAATTTGAAAATATTTATCTCTTCTTGCCAAGCGCTCTTTTCACGCTTCTTTTTGCCACTCGCAAGGCTTTTCTTGCAGCAGGTTTTCCTATCTTGATTGCTTTCCTCGCTGCTTTTTTTGCAAGAGGTTTTGAGATTTTGTAGCCTTTTCTTGCAAGTGCTTTTCCCTTCTTCACTGCTTTTCTTATGAGAGGCCTTGATGCTTTTATTCCTTTTTTTGCTGCGCTTTTCAGTTTTCTCTCTGCTCTGATCCCAAGCCTTAAGCCTCTCCTGATTTTTCCCATTGTATCACCTCATTTTCCTTCTGACATTACAGAGTATATTAAGATTGCGCCAAGCACTGCTGCAATTGAGAAGAAGGCGAGTGAAATCAAGGGGACTTCGAGTGCTTTGGGACCGACGTCTATGCCTATCATCATTGCTCCTGCGACAACGAATGCTGAAATGAGTATCCCGTATGCAAGCCTGTTGCTGCTGCGATCTATCTCCAGCCCGATTTTTCTTATGTCTTTGTCTTCGATATCGACTTTTACGTGCGGCTCCTTAATCCTGTCAAGTATGGTTGACGCTGTCTCTGGCAGGTTGACTAGCATTCCTCGAAGCCTTTTGTAGTACTGTCCGACTATTCTTGCCTGCAGTCTCGCCTGCTGTTCTGCTATTCTTGTGAAATAAGGTTTTGACGATTTTATTATGTCAAATTCCGGCTCAAGCAGCCTGCATGTCGCTTCTATTGTCACAAGGGCTTTTCCAAGCAACACCAGGTCTATTGGCAACTGTATTTCATGGTCTGTGCATAGGCTAAAGATCTTATGGAGCATCTTTGTAACTCTCTGCTGGCTTAGGTCTTTGCCATACCACTCGTAGAGTATTGCCTCGATGTCTTGCTCGAATTTCTTGATGTCTATGCCCCCTGGTTTCTCGCCTAACGCCAGCAGCACGTCGCAGACTCCCTTGCTGTTCTTGTCCATCATATATAAAAAAAGCATTGCGCTTTGCCTCTGCAGGTTGCCATCCATTCTTCCTGCTATTCCAAAGTCGAGCAGTGCTATTGTTTTTCCGTCCACTATCATGATGTTTCCTGGGTGAAGGTCTGCGTGGAAGAATCCGTCGTCGAATATTTGCTTGTATTCTGCAGCGAGCCCTTCCCTCACTATGAGGTGCTTGTCGAATGGCTTGTGTGATTGCAGAAGGTCTGTCAGCTTCTTTCCATCGATGAATTCCATTGTGATAAGCTTTGGCGTTGTGTATGCCCAGTAGATTTTTGGTATCTTGATTGTCTTATGCCCTTTGAAGTTGTTGTAGAACCTTTCCGCGTTTTTGGCCTCTCTTGTGTAGTCGAGCTCGTCTTCTGTGTACCTTCTGAACTCCTCCACTATCTGCGTTGGCCTGTATTTTCTGAATTTTTCGAGTTTTTCCATGCGTTTCGCAAAGTAAGTCATTATCCCGATATCTGCTTCTATCTCCTCTCTTATGCTTGGCCTCTGGACTTTGACTGCTACTCTCTGGCTGTTCCTCAGCCTTGCGTCATAGACCTGTCCTATGGACGCAGATGATATCGGTGTCTCCTGGAAATGGCTGAACAGACTGTGCAATGGTTTTTTTAGCTCTTCTTCGACTATTTTTTTTGCTTCAGGAAATGGGAATGGTTTAACCCTGTCCTGGAGTCTTTGGCATTCTGTGGAGAATTCCAGGTTTGTCAGGTCAGGCCTGATGGATAGAAGCTGTCCGAGCTTGACATATGCTCCACCAAGCTCTTCTAATGCAGTGGTGAAACGTTGCGCTGGGCTTGCAGGCTGCTTGAACTTGTGCCTCAAGATTTTTTTGAAGAATGGCAGGTGGAATTTCAGTTCAAGTTCTTCGATAAAGTATCCGAGCCCGTGCTGGAACAGCACGCCAACAACATGCGAAATCCTCTTGACCTCGCTTGGCTTGTGCAGTACGCCCATACATGCAAAGCAATGCATGTAATATATATAGTTTGTTGTATAGTAGTGAAAGCCATAAGTAAGTTATAAGCAATGGCTTTCACTAATCAGGAGAAGGCATACCAAATCCTATAACTTTTTTTGCCTTCAACTATAGTTACCAAAATTATTTAAACGGCTTGCGGTTTTCCTGAAATTTCATGGTTGAATTGATTATAACTGAAAAGCCTGCTGCTTCAAAGAAGCTTGCTGAGGCTCTTGCCGACAAGAAGCCTGTCAAGAAGAGCGAGAAGGGAGTGCCTTACTATGTTGTTTTGAGGCAGGGCAGCGAGATTCTCATCGGCAGCGCAGTTGGCCACCTGTTTACCGTAGCTGAAAAGGAGAAGAAAGGGATGAGCTACCCTGTATTTGATATCCAGTGGGTTCCAAGCTACAACGAAAAGAAGTCTGCTTTCTCGAAAAAATATGCTGATGTCTTGAAGAAGCTGAGCAAGCAGGCAGACTCTTTTACTATCGCATGTGATTACGACGTCGAGGGCGAGGTGATTGGATTAAACATTGTGCGCTATATCTGCAATAGGAAAGACGCAAATAGGATGAAATTTTCCACTCTTACCAAGGCTGAGCTTGTTGCAGCATATAATTCAAAGGCAAAAACCCTGAATTGGGGCCAGGCCAATGCTGGAGAGACAAGGCATTTCCTCGACTATTATTATGGTATCAATCTCAGCAGGGCCCTGACGTCTGCGATCAGGACTACTGGCATCTTCAAGATTCTTTCTGCTGGCAGAGTTCAGGGACCGACGCTTAAGATTATTGTTGACAGGGAGCATGATATACAGGTGTTCAAGCCTGTTCCATACTGGCAGATACGACTGCTTGGTACTGCAAAAGATCAGGATATCGAGGCATGGCATGCAGAGGACAAGTTCTGGGACAAGGAAAAAGCAAGTCAGGCTTTCTCGAACGCCAGGCTTGCGCAAAAGGCTGTTGTGGACAAAGTGGACAAGTCCCAGTTTAGGCAGGAACCTCCTTTCCCGTTCGACCTTACTAGTCTGCAGTTGGAGTCATACAGGGTTTTTCGAATAAGTCCGAAAAATACTTTGGAGCTTGCGCAGAACCTTTACACTGCTGGTTTTATCTCGTATCCCAGGACAAGCAGCCAGCAGATTCCAGAGGCTATTGGCTATTCCAAGATTTTGGCCAGTCTTTCAAAGGCCTATCCCTTGGCAAAGAAGCTTGTCGCCAGGCATCCGAAGAATGGCAAGAAGACTGATCCTGCGCATCCTGCAATATATCCGACCGGAATCCTCGGCAAAGGTCTAAAGGAGGATGAGGCAAAATTGTTTGACCTGATTGTCAAGCGCTTTCTTTCTGTCTTTGCAGATCCTGCGGTGCGCGAGACAGTCACGGTTGGCATCGACATGAATAATGAGCCTTTTGTGTGCAAGGGCACCCGCACTGTCGAGAAGGGATGGCACGATTACTATGCCCCTTATGTGAATTTGCAGGAGCTTGAGCTGCCTCTTGTGAACAAGGGCGACTCTGTAGTTGTCAAGGATCTGTCTTTGCTTGACAAGGAGACTTTGCCTCCTAAGCGCTACACTCCATCATCAATAATAAAGGAGCTTGAGAGGCGCGGTCTTGGCACAAAGGCTACGCGCGCCCAGATCATCGACACGCTTTTCCAGAGGGATTATGTCGAGGGAAACCCAATCCAGGCAACGCAATTGGGAATCCAGACAGCTGACACACTGCTAAAGTACAGTCCGGATATCCTCGATGAGGTTTTGACCAGGCATTTCGAGGATGAGATGGAGGAGATCCGTGAGGGAAAGAAGACAGAGCAGGAGGTCCTGGACGAGGCAAAGCAAATACTTGTTAAGATACTTGATAATTTCAGGAAAAAGGAAAAACTTATCGGACAGGACCTGTTGGCTGCGAACAAGGAGTCAATCAGGAAGTCCACGACCATCGGAAAGTGCCCTAACTGCGGCGAGGGAGAGCTTGTCATCAGGAAGGGCAAGTTTGGCCGCTTCATCGCATGCAACAGGCATCCTGACTGCAGCACAACTTTCAAGCTTCCTGGAAACTGCGCTGTTAAAGTTACTGACAAGATATGCGAGCACTGCAATCATCCCATGATTCTTGTGATAAAGAAGGCAAAGAAGCCGCAGGAGCTCTGCATCAATCCTGACTGCAGCTCCAAGGGTAATGGGGACCACTTCAAGGAAAGGCCCTGCCCCAAGTGCAAGGATGGAACGCTTGTTGTGAAGAAGAGCGTTTATGGTGCTTTTATCGCCTGCAACAAGTATCCGAAATGCAGGCATACAGAAAGCCTGCAGAATAGTGGTAACAAAAAAACATAGAAATCAAAGAAAATCGACTGCGTCAAATAGACTGGTATGCTCGGATCGATTTTCCTGTTCTCATTTTCCACTTGAGCGTAAATCGAACAACCAGTGAAACACACTGGTGGAAAATGAGATTTTAAGAAAAAATTCCACACCCACTCAATCCCTGTTTCTCTCCCAAAAAATTGCAGTCCCAATCCTTACCATGTTTGCTCCTTCCTCTATTGCTTGGATATAGTCGTTTGACATGCCCATCGAGAGCCATTTTATTGTTGGGCGATGTTTCTGCACTATGTCAAATATCACCTTCATCTGGCGAAAGTATGGCCTTGTCTTTTCTGCCTCGATGAA
>JBDRIZ010000103.1:0-2986 GCA_043815525.1 Candidatus Woesearchaeota archaeon | reverse complement strand
AAGAAATTTCAAAAAAATCGCAATAGCAAATTTTTGTCGAGTGACTCCTGGATTGGTTTTGGCAAATTATTTATACCTTCAGGGGTTCGCTGACCTGATGCCCAAACCAGACTCAAACGATGCTGTCATTGACCTTAGCCTGGACACTATCAGAAAGAGCAAGCAGGCTATTGTCTTTGTGAACAGCAAGCGCTCTGCTGAGAAGGTGGCAGAAGAACTTGCAAGAAAGCTTAAGGATGTTGACTTGCATGAGCTTTCTGAAAAAGCCCTTCATGCTCTCTCAAAGCCCACAACCCAGTGCGAGAGGTTAGCCTTTTGCCTGAAGAGAGGCGTAGCCTTCCACCATGCAGGTCTTGTGGCAAAGCAGCGGGAATTGGTTGAGGACAATTTCCGTTCAGGTAGGGTGAGGATTATTGCTGCCACGACGACCTTGGCAATGGGAGTAGATTTGCCAGCTTTCCGAGTCATAATGCGTGATGTCAAGCGCTATACTCATCTCGGATATACACATATTCCAGTCTTGGAGTACCATCAGATGGTAGGAAGGGCAGGTCGGCCAAAATACGACAGTTTTGGCGAGGCGATTTCTATTGCTGCAACTGAATCTGAGGAGGAGGATATTGTCGAGCGTTTCATTCGCGGAAAACCAGAGCCTGTCTATTCAAAGCTTGCTGTCGAGCCTGTGCTAAGGACTTACCTTCTTTCGCTTATATCTTCCGGCTTTGTCTCGTCAAGGAAGGAGATTGTTGATTTCTTTTCCAGGACTTTTTGGGCTTTCCAGTACAAGGACATGCCTCGCTTGTCAGGGATCTTGGATGAGATGCTGCACCTTCTTGAGGATTGGGAATTTGTTGCATCTGACGCTCTTGAATTCCAGTCTGCAAGCGAGCTTGGCAACACCCGCTTCAAGCCAACCCTTCTCGGAAAAAGGGTTGCTGAACTCTATCTTGACCCTTTGACTGCGCACCAGTTTGTTGTCTCTTTGAATCAGGCTGCGCAAAAGGCTTATCAGGTTTTTTCTTTTTTGCAATTGGTCTCGAACACTCTCGAGATGAGGCCTCTCTTGAAGGCACGGCAGAGGGATTTTGAGAAGCTCCAGGAAGCAATGTTGAGGTTTGAGCTGTTGCAGGAAGAGCCCTCAATGTTTGAGCCTGAGTATGAGGATTTCTTGAACTCGCTGAAGACTGCCTTGTTCATGTATGACTGGGCTGAGGAGATGGATGACCAGCACTTGCTGAAATCCTATGACGTTCGTCCTGGCGAGTCAAGGGTGAAGCTTGATATTGCTGACTGGCTGTTGTACTCCTGCCATGAGATAGCAAGGATACTTAATTTCAGGTCTTTGATAAAAGATCTTGAGCGCGCAAGGCTGCGCTTACGATATGGCGTGAAAGAGGAGCTTCTGCCTCTTGTCAGGTTTAAAAACATCGGACGTGTCAGGGCAAGGATGCTTTTCAAGAATAGGATACGAGACGCTGGCGATGTGAGAAAAACTGACCTCACCACTTTGTCGCAGATTCTGGGTAAGCAGGTTGCTCTGTCGATAAAGGAGCAGCTTGATGATGTGGAAAAGCCTGTGAAGAAGGGCAAGAGGAAGGGGCAGGTGTCTATTGAAGACTACT
This sequence comes from Candidatus Woesearchaeota archaeon, assembly GCA_043815525.1. Lineage (GTDB taxonomy): Archaea > Nanobdellota > Nanobdellia > Woesearchaeales > JAZDKJ01 > JAZDKJ01. The sequence goes on along the minus strand of JBDRIZ010000103.1, from coordinate 1,364 downwards.
GAGGACTATTGTTCTCGGTCATCCTGATTTTAACGCTTCTGAAATGTTTTGACCTGTGGTATTCATAGTGCGCAACTTTGTTGTTTGGATCTCCTGGTAATGGATCAAGGAATGCGTTGTTTACGTCGAAATTATTGGGCAGATTTCCTTGAAAGTTCTCAAGGTATACTATTGCCTGACCAATGCTTTGCTTAACTTCAAGTATCGTTGTTGTCTGCTGCAGATTATGGTACATTTGGCGTTGTTCTGATGTGAATTGCCGCAGTTCTCCTTCAATAGCAAGGGTCTGGTCAGGAACCCGCCTGACATTAATTAGGTATTCTATATATGGCAAGGTATTAGTGGTGATGAACTCACTGTAATTGATTTTGGACAATCTTGATAATGCTTCCAAATGTCTGCTCCAGTCTCTTGCATCCATTGCAAGAGTGGCATGCGTTACAACCCCTACACTTTGGGATGCAATTCCTACCTGATTAACGATATCCTGTTGTTGACGACATTTGTCATTTAGCCAATATAGAGTCCCTGCCCTATCTACGATGTCATCTAAGTCAATCACAGTCTTACCTGTTGTTCCTTCGAAGTTTAGGGAATGTCCAGATAGTTGAAGCACAAGACTATTCTCATCATTAGGGATTGTCCTGTATTTCTTAAATTGCATCCAGCTTGCATTAGGGTAGTCCTTTGCCATTAGGTTATAGAAAGGCATCATACGCCTTTCTGAACCTTCATCCGGAAGCCTGAACACAATCTTTCTGCCCTGGTTACTCATGTCAATTATGCTATGGCTCTTGATATAATGGTAGAGGAAGTGTGTTGGGTCTACGTTGAAGAATGATTGATTATCGTCCCCGAATTCCTCTGAGAAGATCTTCCAGGTTGCCGACGGTTGATGAGAGTCTATTACCATGTAGCCCTTGAAACCAGCTGCCTTAAGATGTCTAGCCAGCATTCTAACTTGGTTTCCCCTGCCTTGCAATTTTGAGTCTTCCAGAGGTCCGCGCTCGGCCCTACCAAACAACTCCATCGGTGCCACGAGGTAGGCTGCACTTGCGCCATTCTCAATTGCAATCTGTCCGGTCATGAGAATTGGTCCAAGCAGACTGTCTCCAGAGTCTTTCGGGCCCTGGCATGCAAGTATGTAAGCTGATCTTCCTCTTAACTTGTGGAATTGTGGATCAAGCTCCCCGTTTGTCCATCGGTCAGTCATTTCACCATAGTGTACGCTCATTCCCTGATCTCTTAGAAAGTGGGTCAGTCCAGATCCTAACCTGTTCATCTCAGTTACTGAAAGCAGACATAGTTCCCTTTTCATTGGATACTGACAAACTCCATTAACCCTTAAAAGCATTTTCGTTTTC
>JBDRIZ010000102.1:0-11375 GCA_043815525.1 Candidatus Woesearchaeota archaeon | reverse complement strand
AAATCAATCCAATCCGATGTGCTTAACACTGTAGACGACCTATCAGAATAACAATAAACACAGTTGTAATTGCACTCTGAATTGATATGGATCTTGACTGACTTTGGGCCAGGAAAACAGGTGTTGAAAGCATACTGCATAACTTTGGTCATCAATGGGATCCTACCTATATATGAAGCTAATTTCCAGGGTTTATAATCCATGATTAATTTGTCAACCATAGCTCCCTCTATACACTTCCTTATGAGTAATATATCCTGCGTAACGAATCACTCTTTGTAAATGATTAAAGTTGAGATATGACAAAGGGTTCTTTAGCAATCTGTTCAATTCAAATGAGATATATGCACTCACTTTTGCATGCCATATCTCACTGTATTTAAGGTACCTATTGTCTATTCGTGTTTCCCAAGAATTCTTTAATAAATGTTTGTGCCTTGCATAATATACTGATCCCGGAGCCATCTGAACTGTTGAAAAATGAGCTTCATCTGGCGATAAACTAATAGCCAAATCAACCGTGTTCTGAATATCCTTCATATCTTCCTCATAGAAACCGAACATGAAAAAACCTACAGTGTACAGGCCTATCCTCCGAGCATGCCTAATAATTTGTTTTACATGTTTAGGATCTATCTTTTTCTTGATATGAGTGTCCAATACTTTTGGATTTGTTGACTCCACTGCCAAGAAAACAGCAAAACAACCTGAATCCTTCATTAGATCCAAAAGTGAGCAATCCACTTTTTGGACTTCTAACCCATTGGGCATTGTCCATCTGACTCCTAATGATTTCATACGAACACATAAATTTGCAAACCTCTTTTTGTCATGCAAAAGGTTATCATCTTCAAAGTGAATCTCTTTTACACAATATTTTTCCTTCAGGAAACGAATCTCAGCTATGACATTCTGCACTGCGCGTGGCCTCCACAGTTTGCCACTAACTACACTGGCAGCGCAATATGAGCATCCGTTTGGGCACCCGCGTGATGTGACCAATGGGGCCGTTGCCTCATTAGACTTCAATAAGCTATGCTTATATCTTGAACTTAAATAAGGTTCCATGGGAAAAAGGTCATATGCAGGAAAAGGTATACGATCAAGTTGCATTCTCCTTGGTCGCAACAGTCTTTTTCCGCCAGATTTCAAGGCACAAATTATTTGGGAAGCTGCTGCATCTGACTCTCCTACAACTACAACATCTACATATTTTTCTTGAATAATGGATGGGTTTGCTGAAATGTAATTTCCACCTAATACTACCTTGCACCCCATTGATTTTGCATGCTTTGCTATCATTTTGACAACAGGCCACTGACTCGATATGTTGCATCCAATCAGGACAGCATCTGGACGTGTTGTCAAATTCCTGGGAAAATTACTAAGACCAAGCAGATAACCATTTTGCCAGCCAGTTTTTTTGTTTGGTGCCTCAGCAACACAATCCAGGATATCCAGCCTAGCTAAATTCCGCAAAGCAGACGCCAAGTAACCTAAACCCAGCGGAAATGCTATAAATGGATACTGAAATCTATGATAATAATGAGGTGGATTTATCATCAGGAGATGCATAAGACAATTGAATCTTCGGACTTATTTAAAGAATTTGGTTCTTGTTGAGAACACCACCCTCACCCAATCAGTGATTACATCTGCTTTAAGACTGAACATGCTGCTATATTCAATAGTAGCAACACAAGTGCATGCCTCGCATCCATGCCTGTCCACAATATTACATGCTTGTCTTAGACCTAGCTTAACACAATCAGGATTCTTGTGCATATTTGACAAAACATCGCAGCCGGCAATTGAGCCGTCAGTATCAATATTGAAGAATAGTTTTCCAGCATAACACCTGAATCCTGGCATTTTTTCCTTGGAAAAAAACTTCTTGTAATCAGGCCATTCCCTTAAGAATCTGAGACAACGCAGCGACATGGCGATTGGGGAGCCTTGTTTTTTCCTTGCAATAAGATAATCCAAAGCCTGCCTATACTGTTGATCTGATGGATAGCACTCCCAACCACCCTGCAGCAAATGGAAGTTGCACCTGAAACCGTACTTTTTGGCTTTCTCCAAGACAAAGTCTATGTCCTGTAGGTTATGCTTATTCAAGACAGTGATAGTAAGCAAATTTATTTTATTCCTCTTGCAGGCTTCAAAAGCCTGCATCAATTTGCCAAATGAGCCTTTGCAACGACCACGCTCATGGTTTCGTTTCTTTCCGTCAAAACTTAATACAAGACAGTCAATGTTTTTTATAATACTCATTTTCTTTGGCACAAGTATCCCATTAGACACTAGGGTTAGGTAAATACTCTTACTTTTTGCGTATTGGACTATCTCAGCAAAGTCCGGTCTTAGGAGCGCTTCACCGCCAACAAAACCAATTCTAAGAGTGCCTGCATGATACATCTGATCAATCAAGGAGAATACTTGCTCTGTGCTGAGCTCATTTTGCTCACGTTTCCAAATCCTGCAGTACTCGCATCTGCTATTGCATTTGTTTGTTATACGCCACATAATATTTATTGGAGTAACAGTCCCAAGAAGATTGTTAGCCAGAACAGCCTTTCCCATCCTTAGAGCATTTAGGACTAACATGTTAGGTTTTGACTACAAACTTCATGTAGTTCCATATGGTGCCTGGATTTAAGGAAAACATCAGGTTATACTCAGCAGTCCATGGCCTGATGCATGCTTTGCAGACTGGAGTTGGCAGTGACTGAAAAGCAGTTCTGAAACCCTGTTTCAAGGCATTACTGTTTGATAACCTGAAAGTCCAGTCACAAGGAGCCATACTGCCATCAGAATTTATCTCGCAATACAATTTTCCTGCATAACAAACAGGGTCATTCATGGTTCTTTTTGTTGAGTAAGGTTTGCTAAAGTCATGCCACTGCAACCAATAATTCAGGAGTGGTTTTGATGTTAAGATTGGGTATCCTGAACATTTTAACGAAACAATGGTGCTTACAGCTTTTCTGATATCCTTGTTGGAAGGCGATAGTTGCTTTTGGAAATGTATTGGGCAGAATGTGGCTTGAAATCCTTGCATCTTGGCAAGCTCTGCGATATTCTTTATATTGTCCACATTGTATCTTGTCAGTGTTGTGTGGGTGACCACTTCAACATGTGGTTTGGCAGCATAAATTGCCCTTATCACCTTCTCATATGACCCTTCGCCCCTCTGATAATCATGGACTTTTTTTGGGCCATCAAGACTTATGAATAGACAGTTTGCTTTCGAAATGATAGACACATTATCCGGGACTAAATAACCATTGGTAACCAGCGTGGTGTAAATATTTTTTTCCCTACAGAATTCCAGAATCTTACCCAGATCTTTTCTTAATAGAACTTCACCTCCAAAGAAACCAATCCTTTTAGTACCACACACCCACATCTGCCTTAGCAGACCCATAACCTTGGCAGTTGACAGGTCCCTTGAATCTTTTTTGTCCAGACAGTACCTACAGGCACTGTTGCACCTGCTTGTAAGCTTGAATTTGACAACAACAGGCTGCCGCACACCAAGCAATCTGGCTGACAAAACGCTTTTTCCAACAACAAGGGATTGCAATAGTGACATAGACCTGTGTTCCTATCCTTGTGCTTTCCACGTAAATTATAAATACACATTAATATAGTTATGCCAGCAGGTAATCAAGTGGCAGTCAGAAACAAGACAGAATTTAGGATATTTTTCAGCCTTCTGATAATCTATGCTGTGTTCGCAGGTTATGGGGGTTGGAATGAGAACTCTTTGTATGCACCAACGTTAGCTATGGGTCGTGACAATCAGCTGAATATTGACAAATATACAGATAAACCGACATTGTTCACCATAGATAAGCTCCAAAGAAATGGCAACTGGTACTCCAATAAAGTGCCTGGCCTGCCTTTTATTGGATCCTCACTAATAAAAACTATGACCTTAGTCACTGGCGACCCATTAGACACAGACTGGCAATTTTTTCTGGTCCTGATGATAATCACAGTGGCAATATCAGGAGTGGCTACTGCAGCATGCGCAATACTAATACATCGGGTAACGTGCCGCCTGACACAATCCAATAAACTTGGGGTCATTGCTGCGTTTTCATACGGCCTTGGTACTTCAGCATTCCTTTATGCAACACGCTACAGGAGTCACGCAATCGCTGCATTTCTTTGTTTCTTTTGCTTTTATGTTGTTTATCGTTTGCATGCCAAAGAAAAGACACCACTTGCTTTTCTGTTCATATCAGGTTTTGCCGGTGGCTTGGCAATAATTACAGACCTCACTACAACTGTTATCATTTTTGGGGTATTATTCATTTTTATGACAGTTACAAATTCCGGGAACTACAGAAAGATTGCATGTTTTTTGTGCGGGATTTTGCTACCCTTAATCTGTTATGGAGTGCATAATCTTTACTTGTTCAATAGTCCTATATCTATCTCATATTTTGTTGAGCAAAGCCAACCTTGGCCAAGCGTATCAGTACCAATTGGCCCAGTCTATTCTGTGGGAATATCACTTTGGAAGTTTTTGGCACACTATGATTTGACAACTATTCCAGTGATAAAAGAAGCACCACTAACAATAGCGCGCAACATCATACAAATATTATTTTTACCTTTCCGCGGTTTGTTCGTGTACTCACCAATACTATTATTGTCTTTATTGGGTACTATTGCACTTTTTAGGGTTGACAAAAAAATAGCAACCTTTACAGTGTTCATTTGGTGTGCAATCCTAATATTTGTTGCAGGGTCTTATGATTGGTGGTGCCATGGAGGAGGTTTCTGCAGACGATTTGTACCATTTGTACCATTCCTTTTCCTGCCAATTGCGCTTGCTCTCAAAAACATGTCAAGAAAGATTGTTATTACACTCATGGCTGTATCAATATTTACAAGTTTACTCACAATAAACCCTTACGAAGGTTTAGGAGGCTACCCATATGGGATAAGAGAGACAACATACCGATATACTATTGTGCAGTTTTATGACACAATCGCTTCCCCATTGACTGGACACTACTTACCTCTTTTTGTCAAGTTTGGCCCGCAAAGCGGGCTGCTGGAAAGAATATCGAGCAAGACATTCCTGCCTTTTCTTAATCTCTTAGCAGCCAGTATAATCTTAGGAGCAATTTGGTGGCATACAGTGCACCAATACATTAAAGAGCATCCAAAAATTTCAGTGATATTGCTGGTTTCAATGATTATTTTTGTATCTGCCAGAATGCACCTATCAGAACAATTATTTTCCTATTCACAGAAAGAATATTCAGATTATTATACTGACAGACCAGTTGAGCCTGCCTTAAGGCGTTCTGAATATATGCAAATGATTTTTCCCAACTACTATTACGGAAAATGGGCAAATAAGATTCGCTTTAACATACCATACATACTCCTGTCTCACGATTCTATTGTTTCAATAAACGAACAAAACAAAAATTGGTATGTCCCTGCTCCTAATTTTGTGGAAAACTATACAGAAGTTTCAATGAAAAATAACGCAACCATCACAGTAAAACTTAATGAAGAAATCAACATGACATACCTACTATGTCTACAAGCACGTAGTTACTCTAAGGAGAGAAGCCTACAAATATTCCAGGAAAACAGATTGTTATCACAGAAATCAATTTCAAAGACAAAGGAAACTTTTTCTGTTCAGGTTACCTTAGCCCCTGGAGAGAACCACTTGAAATTCGTATCCTTGGAAGGCTGTGACCTACAACGCACCAGTGACGGACAGCTAATGCGTGAATTAAGATGCATCAGTTTTGTGTTCACCAAGATGGAATTTATTGATACTGGCAACACATCAGAAAATGATTTGTATTGTACAGTATAGAAATATTTATAAACTGTTACTCTTTTATAGAAGTAAAAATATTGCGTGTAATCAACTCATTGTGGAGTAACAAAATGAAGAACCCAACAATACCAGAAACAAGATCTTTCACTGACATAATAAAAGAAGGAACAACTCCTGGAATAGAAAGACAGTTTGGCAGAAGGGATTTTCTGAAGATAGCTGCTTTGTCAGCAACCGGAATACTGCTCCCTAATTGCGCGCATACAACAAAAGTAGACGCATTACCCGGATACGAAGTTTACAACAAGCCAAATCCTAATTATAAAGGGAAAGCTCTAAGCTTTTATGACATTCTTACTGGAAGATTCCAGGCAACTCCTGGAATAGAATTCTTGTGCAATTCAGGGACACCTATGATAGCAGCTGTTGACGGATTTGTGATGGAGGTACACCATTTGGAACAGCATAGAGGCGATGCAGTTATGGCAGTAACCCAGCCAGAAAAAAAAGGAAAAAATTTCCCATGGTGGGCAACATACTACGGACACCTCACAAACTTACAAGTTAAGGAAAAAGATAACATAAAAAGAGGACAACTAATTGGGTACGCAGTCACCGGAGGATACGGGGTGTCGGCAAAGCTGATGGCCAGAGAGGCTCCAGGAGGCATAGGAACAGAATACTGGGTAGATCCTGACAATTACGGAAAAGGACACGGCCAACTGGACTACTGGGACGGAAAAACCGATCTATCCGTGGCAAATTACATCGAGAGATCACAAAAACAGCAAAAAATACTGGAACAATTATTAAAAATGTGCAATAGCACAGACGCAAAATACGTTGCTGGGAAGAGACATTTGGCGGACATGAACTGGTCTATAATCGAGAAGGTAAGGTACCTCGAACAATTACAAAAAAGAAATCCTGAAAAATTCAGTGGTGACAAGCAAGAAATCCAAACAATGATACAGGAGTTCTACGCCAACCAACCGGTAATACTGACGATGCCACTCAAGAAAGCATAGGAAAAATGGAACAGCCAAACCCCGAAAAAATCTCAAGAAGGGATTTCTTGAAGAGCGGAATAAATGCAGGAGCGGTAGCAGCTGTTGGTTTGAGCGCTGGCGCACTCCTTAACAGCTGCGCTTTTGCGAGGAATTACGACAAGCCTGTTAGTTCCTTAAAAGACTTTGATTATAAGAGTTTCAAGGGATGGTTCCGGCGAAACTTATGGAAATCATGGGAAGAAGGAGGACTCTATAGAGGACGGAATCCCTATTTACCAGAATGGCACACTTTTCAGCAAAGCATTTGGGATGGATGGACACCGGGCATAGACTGGAAAGTTAGTCAAGGAACTCCAGTAATGGCTATTGCGCCCGGCAAAGTTATTGACAAAAGTGAAATCAAAATGTCTGGACATGCAGGTGGATGGTGGCTGCGAATGAGTCATAATGGAGATTACAGCTCAGCATATGCCCATCTTGACGAAATACTAGTTGATTGGGGAAAACCTGTGGAGAGGGGACAAATCATCGGTACTGCGGGAAGCCCCACAAACTACTCAATATTCAAGTTGGTCTTTTTCAGGACATCCAACACCTTTTATTTAGGGTATCATGCCGATCCGAACAATTACGGAGACAGAAATGACTATATGCAGTTGTACCAACCCCAAATGGAGGGCCGTCTTGACAGGGAGATAGACCAATCACCAAAAAAAAGAGAAAAAAGACTTACCCTGCTCAAAGAGTTGGATACGGCAAGAACTGACAAGGACGAACACTCTCTATTCTGGAACGAGCATTCTCGAGGGTACTATGGCAAGACAGTCTGGTCAGAAGAAGAAAACTTCAAATTCCTATACACGATGTACAAGACAGCGCCAATGCTCTTCCCAAACCTGAACAGAGAAAAGGTAGAATCCATGAAAAAGGAATTCCTGGATAACCAGCCAATCATCCTAACCCATCCACTTAAAGGTTGATTCTTGGCAAAATAGCTACTTTCCAGCACAACGCTTGCATATATCCCTGCTGAAAATTCCATTTTTTAACTCTTCTCTGATTCTTTGAAAACCAGTGTTGCGCCAAATGTTGATTAGATTTTCATTTTTCACATTGCCGAACACATGCCCTCTAAAATAGTCATTGCAGCACAGCACAACATCTCCCATATAATCAATAACCAAGTAGTGACTGGGATAATTACAGCATTGAACCGGTTTATTCCTAATATTGAGTATTCCACCACGATTCATCAAATACAGGTCTTCAACTCTTCTGTGTTTGATTTTTTGTCTCTCCTGCATTGAAAGATGTTCAATTAGACTAGTCATGCGCTTGAATGCAATGTCATCGTATGATGTTATCACAAACTCATCAACACCATTGTGCACCAACTCATAAGCCAAGTCATGGGTCAATAAGTCCCCGTTTGTGGTTATCCGTACTCTACACCTCGGAAGTATTGTCTTGGTCAACCTGACAAATTCCGGTATCCTCTTATCAGTTAAGGGTTCACCATAGAAATGAGGGGAAATCCACCCATCAAAATCCAAGGCTAACAAATCATTAATAATCTTCTTGAAGAGTGATTGAACCATCAAATGTTTGCCCCTATCATGCAGGCTGTTTTGGCAATTTTCGCACTTTCTGTTGCAGTAAGTCGTTGTTGCAATTTCTACAGTATGGAATAAGGATTTATCCCTCTGTGGATTACCCATTTCTGGAAGAAAAAGGTCGTATCCTTCAAGAGTGCAATTTTCAGCAGACATGTTTACTTTTTGAATAGCCTCTAATATGTCTTCATACAGTCACTTTGCCCTTCATTTGTTGTGGTATAGGCAAACGTAGTAAATCGAGAGTTGTCGGTGCAACATCATAAACAGATCCTTGAATTTGTAGGCCCTTCTCAATCCCTTTTCCGTATGCAAGGAAAATGCCCTTGTCTGACTTCATATCTGCTAAGTTGAACTGGCTTAGCGGTCCTGAAGGCTTGACTCCATGGTCAGAAACGACTAATAGGACTGCATTATTGTCGATAGCATTCATGATTCTGCCCAGATGTTCATCGAAGAATCTATAGTATTGGAACATGGCATTATTCAAATCATTGCGATCCGCGTATTCATCTGTGTTATACATGATGCCAAAATAATCCATTCCAGGCAGGTATTCAACAAACAGCTCTGGTTTGTAACTGGAGTATAACCCCCCAGCAACCTGCATCGGTTGGTAATCCCTTGCAAACACATAGTACGCAGTTTTGTTGGACAACAGGAACTGTAATGCAAGCTGCAAACCTTCCTTTGGACTATTTTTTAGGGTCCTTTCCCAGGATTGCCTAAACTTGGATTCTACAGGAGAAGGAAAATCGTAATCAATATCAAGTGCTCTAAAGGCCGCGTCAATACGAGGCAGGTCCAGGTCTTCAAGAACACCATTTAGGTTGGTTGGGGATACCAATCGCTTCAGTGGAAATTTTGCCTTGGTAACCAATCCTTGACCATACTGTACGTTTCTGACCGCAATCTCTCTGATAAAGTACTCCCCTGATACCACAAAACCATTCAATCGCTCAACAGGATATTCACCTTCAATACCAACAATTCCCACACTCCTGCCATTCTCACTTGCAATCTGCCAGACAGTCTTTGATTTAATGTCCTTGAAAGGATAAAAGTACTCAGGCCCTTCTGCCATAAACAAGTGGGAAGTCATGCCGTGCTCTTCAGGAGAAACTCCTGTGAATATTGTTGCGATTATAGGCAAAGACAAGAAGATTTCCTGACCGGTGGCAGTTTTGACAGCAAACGACTGCAACTCACCATAAGCGCCTTCCTCCTTTAGCCTTTTAAAGTTCGGCAGCTGGCCCTTATCAATAAGATAATTGATTATCTTGGGGTCTGCAGCATCGATAAGCAACAGATATACTCTTGTGGCGTTATTGTCGCGCTCTGCAATCATACGGTCAAGGATTGCTTCTCCTTCGCGGTAGACGAGGAACTGGTGCTCTGAAAATATAGCTACCACAAGAATTACCAGATAGATGATGTACCTCTTTCTCATGTGCATCTTTGGTGGTATTGCAGGTATTATTCCTCCACCAAAACGTAGTATGCTCCCCTGTATGATCCGATCTTCTTAAGATACTTTTTTTTCTCAAGCTCCTTAATGTCCTTAAGCGCTGTAGGGATTGAAACACTATTAATTGAGGAGTATTCCTTGGCTTTCATTCTCTTATGCATCCTCAAGTATTCGAGGGCTCTTAGCTGTCTTTTGTTGAATTCTGTGAAAGCCAGGCCTTTCCTGATGGGTAATACTATCCTAAAAAATCCTTTGGCTGAAACAAATTCAGGAAGCCCCAATTGAGAGTCTTTCATTGCCTTGAAAATCTTGGAGATGCCTGATCCGATGCCCTCCATATACCCATAATCCTTGAGAAATTGGTAAATAACAGGATTCCTTTGTATTGACAAGACACCTAGGAGTTCCCTGGTCATCCCTTCAGGCAGCCCTCCAGGATTTGTTATTTCAAGCCTGTCATCAAAAATGCTCAACTGAATCTCATTCTTGTTGAAATAATCCCTGTGCGCCACAGCATTTATAACAGCCTCCCTAAAAGCCTCTTCTGGCAGAATATGTGTCTCTTTTCTTTTTGCGCCACTGATTACGAATTCTTTTGCAACGAACCTTCTAACAAAGTTTAGGGACTGTTCTATCACCTGTGGCAGACTGCCCCCTGCCTCTTCATATGCCAATACCTTTATCGGCTCATTTCCATCAAAACGCACAAGCTTTATCTGCGCATAGGGAAAAAAAGACTGCAGATATTTGGAAAAAAACAGCAATGCAGAATTCTTAATCCTCAAAACAGGCTGCAGCGAGGCCAGCCTTCTGTTCACCAAAAACTCTTCTAGCGAGTGCATTTTTAAGTAATCTGCCTGTTTTCTTAGCTCCAAATAAGAGCTTACCTTGGCAATATCAATATCCTCAAGTGTCGCTGAAGTCTCAAGAGACTCCTCAAACAACAAAATTTGCCTGTTTCTCAAGAATTCCACAATGCTCTGCCCATCCAACTTCTGAATGGTGCTTCCAATCCTGACATAAATCACCCCACCTACAGTGTGGAATACTGAAGAATCTGCCTTATGCACGACAACAACAACCAGCTTCTTCTTGTCAATGGTGTGAACCTCCAAGCCTACCACAGGATTTGGCTGTATGGTCCTGCTGCACTGTGAAATTTTTTGCTGGACACTGTCCAAATCCTCCCTGACCCCAGCCACCATTCCATTGTCGCTTACACCCAATGTTAGAATCCCTCCTGCAGTATTTGCAAAGGCACACACTATTTTGGCTACCTCTTGAAAGCTGTGGAAAGACTGCTTAAATTCCACCTCACTGCCTTCTCCTTCGTGAATGATTCTCTTCAGATTTTCTGTGTCCATCTTAAGCTGGTTCAATCATCAGTTTAAAATATCTTAAAGTAAATTTAAAGTAATATTTAATCTTTTCTATTTGTCGACGATTACATTGACAATATTACT
>JBDRIZ010000101.1:0-10441 GCA_043815525.1 Candidatus Woesearchaeota archaeon | reverse complement strand
CAGACTTTACGCGGATTACAGTGGAGCTTGACAAGCAGCGTCAGACGCAGTGGATACTAGAGTGAGACTAATGAAGGATCATTTGGTGACAGAAGACCATTTTAGAAAGGCGTGCGTTTATTGCGGAAAAGAACTGAAAGGTTGGAAGCCGATGCATGTTTCAGAGGTGTTTTACAGTATGGTGAGGTGCGGTTGCGGGAAAAAAGCTGTTGTCAGGATGCCTTTCCTTGGCTCTGGCCATGACTCGTGGCACAGCACCGTGTTTGAGGTCCCTCCTGATAGGAAGATCAAGTTGCGGACTCTGGAAAATAAATTGAAGGTTATCAAGTAGAAGAATGAAGGAGATAAACAATATTCCGACTGAAGAGCTTTTTGCCTCTGGCCACAGGGCTTGTTCTGGCTGTGGATCTGCTTTAGCCATGCGCTTGGCTTTGAAGGCTGCAGGCCCTGATACTATTGTTGTGCAGGCCACAGGCTGCATGGAAGTTATATCCACTCCGTATCCGCAGACCAGCTGGCGTGTTCCGTGGATTCATGTTGCTTTTGAGAACGCTCCTGCTGTTGCTTCAGGCATAGAGCTTGCGCAAAAGAAGTCTGGCAGAGATTCGAAAATTCTCGTTATTGGCGGAGACGGCTCGACTTTTGACATCGGCTTTCAGGCTTTGAGCGGTGCTTTCGAGCGGCGCCACAACCTGCTTTATTTGTGCTACACGAATGAGGCCTATATGAACTGCCTGAGTTTGGATACACATGTGATGACTGAGCATGGGCTCAAAAACATCTTGGACATTCGTGTCGGTGAAAAAGTATATGCTTTTGACCAAAAGACTCATGGACTAGTCACAAAGAAGTGCAGTGGGCTATTCAATAATGGCATAAAACCAGTTTATGAATTGAAGACTTTCCATCACTCAATCAAGGCTACCTCCAATCACCCATTCCTGACTCTGGTGAGTAAGAAAAGGAATGATCCCCCTTTTATCTGGAAGAATTTAGTAAACCTATCTAAAGGCGATGAAATCGTTGTCCTGAAAAAATCGCTGGCTGGCAAAAAGCACAGTTTTGCTCCAATCAAGGTTTCGAAAATTGGTGACTATAAAGTGAACAAGATAAATAAGGTAAAGTTGCCTAAGCAAAGCTCACCTGATTTGCTTGAATTCCTTGGGATTTTTGTTGGTGACGGTTGGGTTCGCGAAATAAAAGCTGAGGTTGGTTTTGCGCTTCCGGAAGGTACATTTGCCAGAAAACGTCTTGTCCAGCTGAATGCTAAATTATTTAGAGCAAACTGTGTTACAAGAGACAAGTCCTATGTTTATCTTTATTCTGTGAACCTGGCTAGATTCATTGATTCACTTGGTTTTGGTCAAGGCGCAAGGAATAAGCTGGTTCCTTCTTGGTTATTCACTGTCACCGATCAAGAGAAAGAGTCTTTCTTGAAAGGCCTGATGCTTTCTGATGGATATTTAGTGGATAACAGCCACCGCTATGTGTCTGCTAGTATACGCCTTTTGAAGACTCTGCGGTTATTGCTCCAGACTATGGGTTACAGAGTAGGCAAAATCCATCAGCAGACAAAAGCCAAGGGTTCGCATGTTGTCTATAGGAAGTTGCTTGAGGATTCGACCTATGGATATGTCTGCTTTAGCAAAAAGAAAGGATCAAATATCGACAAGTGGCTGACTCAATCCAGGAACAGAGATTATCTTGTGGACAACGAGTTTTTCAGCACAGAGGTAGTGCAGTCTGTGGACCTGGTTGGTTTGGAGCCTACACTTGATTTACGGGTTGAGGGAGAGCATAATTTTGTCGCCGACGGAATTGTTGTGCATAACACAGGAATCCAGCGCTCTGGCTCTACTCCGAAGTATGCGAGCACGACTACAAGCCCTGCAGGAAAGAAGATTCACGGCAAGACAGAGTATTCAAAGAACATGCCACTGATAATGGCTGCTCACAAGGCTCCGTATGTGGCAACTGCAAATATTGCTTTTCCGCAGGATTTTGTTGAGAAGATGAGAAAGGGCTTTGCTGCAAGCGGCCCTGCTTATGTCCAGGTCTTTACTCCCTGTCCCTTGGGATGGCGTTTTCCTAGCAACAAGACAATTGAGGTTGCGAAGATGGCCTACAACACAAAGATGACTCCCTTGTTTGAGATAGCAAATGGACTGCTTAAATTCTCAAAGAAGCCTTCTCCTGCAAAGCCTATAGAGGATTACTTGAGGATGCAGGCTCGTTTCAAGCACATGACTCCTGAAGAGATCAAGGACTTCCAGGATAAGCTGGATGAGGAGTATTCAAAGCTGGAGAAGTTTGAAGAGTGCCAGGCAAGGTTCTGACCCAAAATCTTTATATTGTCCATTGCGCTTTTCTGTTGCATGCTTACGAGAAGGGATTTCCTAGGAAATACTGCTCTAGGTATGGCTGCTGTTGCATCTCCGCGCCGAAGCTTATCAGGCAGCCTTCCTGAATCAAGTAAAGGAATGCTTATTGCTGATTTGCATACGCATATGCCTGCTAAGACTTCTCATGATGAATTGTTTTCTGCGATAGCTGGAGGCGTTGTTGGTATCACTGCGAAAAGAACAGGTGATTCTGCTGATAGGAAAACATTGACCTATGAAGACTGCTTCAATCTCTTTATCAACTATAGGGAGGGTAACAAATTTGTATATCAAGTGGATGGGGTTGACAAGAATCTGATGGCCAGGGTTGAGAAAAATGGAGAGCATGGTTTTTTTCTTAAGACTCAGGAGATACTCTCCAAGTTTCACGTTCTTGCCTTGTTCACGCATGACATTGGAGAGAATAACTATCTTCCCACCTGTACTACCACACAGAAATCAATAGCAACAATTAGGGGTGAAGGCGCAAAGGCAGTGATATGTCATCCTTATGTTGTGTCAGCGCCTTTCATGTACAGGTTAATCTCTCATGAAGAGTTTTTTGATTTGGAAAATTGCTGCAAGCTCGCAGGCAATATTGAGAGGCATAACGCCCAGTGCATTGACCTTGTTCCATACATTCCATTGGTAGATCATCTTGTGCCTGATGTTTTAAGAATGAAGAGGGCAAACCTTGCTGCCTCACTTTTGGCTGATAAGTACCATGTTAGCGGCTTGTGTGCATCTGATGCACGCCTACCATCACAGGTAAGGGTTGCAGGGACTTTTGTGCCTGATAATTTTAAGTCTGTCTCAAGCCTTGCTGATTTGCTTGGTAACAATTTTGATGATTCCCTTCATGTAAAGGGTTATGTAGATGTGCTAAGCTGGCTGCAAGGTAATTTATTAAGCTAGAATCTTTATCCTATCAATGTTCCCTTGAATTCCTTTCCGTCAAGGCAGCTCTCAAAGTTCTGCAAGTCGCCATTGACGATTAATACCTTCATCTTGTTTTTCCTTGCAAGTTTCGCAGCTATAGGGTCGAAAGGTGAGTTCAGCCCAGGTGTCCATTTTGTCCCGACTATCTTGAAGAATTCCTTCCATGGCATGCTTGGTATCGGCCTTGCGTCAGAAAATTTGTTCGGGTCCTTGTCATACACATATTCAATATTTGAGAGGTTGATGATAACACTTGCGCCGATATTCTTTGCGATGGCCACTGCGTCCCAGTCTGATGAGCAGCCGGGCTCGTATCCGGCGGCAATGATGATTTTTCTTGTAAGAATCTTCTTTCTGGGGTCAGTCAGCACTTTTTTGTATGCCAGTTTTCCAAACACAGCCCTCAACAGTTCGGCATTCAGCTTTGTGGCAGCTATCCCTACCTGGTCTATGTCTGTGTCGCTTGCTTTGGATATATTGTTTGCAGCGCTCTGGTACTTCCTGCAAATCTTTCCTCCGCCGCAGATTATTGCAAATCTGTATCCTTTCCTTGCTCTTCTGCTTATGATTTCTTTGAATTGCGAGAGGAACTGCTCGTCCAGATCTTCAGGTATGATGAGCGAGCCTCCAAGGCTTATCACTATTGGATTATGCTGTGCTGCCAATCAATATCACACCCATTATCACAAGCGCTATTCCGCTCCACTTCCTGTAGTTCATCTTTTCTTTCAGCATCCACATCGAAAGCCAGCTTACCCAAACGTAAGTTACTGATACCAGTGGGTACAGGACTGATAGTTCTCCTCCTTTTAGCGCTGGTATGAACATGATTGTGCTTATCCCATATAGCGCGAATCCTGCAAACAGGTATTTGTCAAACACCTTACCTTTTCTGAATTTCACTCTTGACGAGGCTTTTTTCATCATTATTGGTCCCAGCGACCCGACTATTGTGGCAACAAGCACTAAAGCTATCGCCCATAGCTCAGTTGCCATGATTATTACCCCTGCTTCCGTAGCCAATCATGCTTATTCCTGCCATTATTGATGCTATGCCGATGTATTTTGTTATGCTCACGTGTTCGTGCAGCAGGTACGCGCTGAGCAGTGTAACCCAAATAAATGATGTTGCGATTACAGGGTAAAGGCTGGATAGGTCTCCCCCTCTTAAGGCGACAAGCATCAGCAGCGCTCCGAGTATGTACAGCCCTGCTCCTATGTACAGCGGCATGTTGAAGAGTATCCCGCTTATGCTAAATGACAGTTGCATTGCTGCTTTCTTGTAGAAGAACTGGGCTACGCTAGTTAGAAAAGTGCACAGGAACATCAGGCCAAAAGCCCACTTATTTATCATCCTATTCCTCTTTTAGTAGAGTCTCGATTATTGCTGCAAACGCTGGTCTTGTGATAAGTACTCCAAAGCTTAGTCCGATTATTGTTGTTATTGCAAATCCCTTGAGCATTCCTGCTCCTGCTCTGTATAGTGGAAGCATTGCCACGACGACTGTAAAGTATGATGCCATTATTATGAAGAATGCTGACTTGAACCTTTGCTTCCAGTTGGTGTACTTGGTCCTTTCTCCTCCCAGTAGCTCGTCAGTTATGACTATGGCATGGTCCACTCCGCTTCCGATCGCAATTATTATTCCTGCTATTGCCGCAAGGTCGATGTTCCATCCGATGAGTGCTGCCATTCCAAGCAGTAACACTAGTTCTGACAGCATGAAGATTATGACTGGTATGCTTACCTGAAGCTTTCTGTATCTTATAAATATCATTACTGCGACAGCGAGTATGGCAGCAATTCCCACTACCAACGCGTTTTTCAAGAATTCCTTTCCAAGCAGCGGTGACAAAGCATCTGTTTTCACAGTTGTTAGTTTGACAGGCAGGCTTCCTGTGACAAGCACTGTCTGCAATTTTTTCATGTTTGCAAGGGCATTGAATACTGCTTCTTGCTCTGTCGCTCCGACTCCGCTTCCTGATATTGCGATGTCTGTTACAGCTCTTCCCTTTAGGTCTGATCCTATGTTCAGCTGGTCCACGAGCTTGTCGTCGAGGTATAAATCAAGCTGCTTGTCGAGGTATTGGTCGCCTTTTGGTATTGGCTGGCCTGTTTCATCCCTGCTTATGATTTTTAGTTCTGATGTTATGTTTGCCTGCCTTTCTGCTGCGCTTGGTTTAAGCGCTATCGAGAACATGAACCTGCATGCGTAGCCCCCCTCTATTGGCCCGCAGCCTGACTGTGGGTCTATTCCTGAGCAGTCAGAGCTTCTGCAAACGTATGTTATGTCCTTTTCTCCTCCGAAAAATACTGTCTTGTTTCCTATCTTTGCCTCGAATTTTCCCTGTTTTGCCAGTAGCTCTTTTACCTCTTCCTCGTTTGTGCCTGCTATCTCTACTATTATATACTGGTTTCCTGAAAGGTCGCTCGCATCCCTTATGACTATGTCGCTGAGGCCATAGACGTTTAGCCTTTGCTTCATGTTTGCTATGACAAGGTCCATCGTGTCAGAGTCGAGCTCTTCTTCTGGCTGCAGCAATACTCTTGTTCCTCCCTGTAGATCAAGGCCTTTTCTTATGTTTGTTGTTGGTGCTTCATACACCCTTAGTCCTATGTCTTCTGTCCCTAAAAATAGCGTCTCTGTCTTTGGTACTTCCAATGTTTTTGTGACTGTCTTGTTGAATGCTGTCCCGTTTATGAGATCGGTCACAATCTCAGTCACTGTCTTGTTTATTGTCTCGTTCAGAGTAATTGTTTTTGTCTTGGGCTTTACTGTCAGTTGGTAGCTTCCCTTGTTTGTGAGGACTGTGATAACCTGGTCCGGCACAAGGTCTTGTGTCTGGCTGTGGAATTCTGCCACGCTGTTGACCTTCACGCTGTTAACTGCAAGGACCCTTTCCCTGCTAAGTGGGGGTGAGGTCGGGCTGGGATTCTGTATTCCTGCAAGGCTTGCCGAACTGTTGTATATGGCTGTCCTTATTGTCACTCCTTCTACGTTTGGTGATGGGTGTATTGCAATAACCGCAAACAGCAGGAAGACCAGTAGCAGGACAACCCTCCAGTTTGTCAGCAGTTTCTTGATTCTTGCTTTCATTTTCTCTCAGTGTACCATCTCAGTATCGTGACGTTTGTTATCCAGGTGTTGAACAGGTCCACAATGAGTCCAACCACGAGTATGATCATGATCTGTCTGATTGTGTCGCTCTGGCTCAGTATGATTGCAACTGTTACCGCAGCAAGCGTTGTTCCAGTCATCATGAGTCCTGTGCGCAGCGCCCTGTGGACTCTTTCAACAAAGCTTCCTTCTTTTGTCCTTATGACTTTTGCTGTAAGTAGTATGTTGCTGTCAACGCTGTAGCCTATGAGCATCAGGAATGCTGCGATTGCTCCTGCTCCAAGCTTCATTCCTGTGAGGTTTATTATTGCGACTGTGACTATGATATCTGCAAATGCTGATAGTATCACTGCTGCGCTTGGTATTGGCGTCCTGAATGTGATTACAACAACAATTGACATGAAGAGAAACGCGAGCAGCAGTGCAAAGGCAACTTCCTTAAAGAAGCTGGATGACAGGCTTGATCCTATGCCTTCCACGCTGTAGTCTTCAGTCTTTGTCCCTGCAAACCTTGATACTAGGTCTACTGTCCTGTTTACTGATTTTTCGTCTGTGAGTTCAAAATCGCTTTCAATGACTATTCCTGACTGCTCCCCTGCGACAGATATTGTTCTTAGGTTGATCTCATTCTGCGGAAAGCTTGTTTTTATTGTGTTCCGAAGAGTTTCGATGTCGCTGATGCTTGCCGAAGGAATGGTTATTGTGACTCCTCCTTTGAGGGTAATCCCCCTGTTGATGAAGTCTCCTTTTGTCGCTGTCTGGTACGAGATCTGCACCAGCGCAAAGACTAGAAGTATTGCTGGTATTATTATGAGCTTCCTGTGGTTATTGTCGTAGAAACTGATTAGTTTCTCTAATAGTTGCTTTCCACCCATCACTTCTCCTGGAACAGTAGTTGCTTTTTAAAGGTTATGGTTTGGCGAGGGAATTGGACATCCATGCCTTGCTTGAGGTAATCTTTAAGAGCCCTTGGATACTTCTTCCAGTAGTTTTATGCAGCAGCTGGAATTATTTGAGGTAGGGGGAAAAGGAATCTATTCCATTGATAACATTGTCAGCAGCACAAGGCCTCCGAAGCATTTTGCGAAGAGTGAAATCCTTGGACACCATTATTCAGTCCTTTCGAGGCTTGTGAGGGAGAATGACAACCCAACCCAATACCTTAATGGTTTCTCGAGAATTTACAGAAAAAAGCTCGCCCTTTTTGCGGAAGGTTGTGGTGATGTTGACAGCGCTCTTATAGTTTATGATTCGGTCGGGCCTGACCCCTCCTGGAATTCAATGTATCTGAGATGGGTCAGGGACAGCAATGATCCAGAAGAGTTAATGAGGTCTGCGCCCACTCCTGGAGCAGTGTTATTCTTTGGACGCTTGCAGCGCAGGCGGAATTGCGACTATCGCATGTTCTATAATATTGCCCATAAACAATTTGTTGATGGGCAAAACTTCTTGGATGCTGCAAATCTCATGTTTGAAATACGTGATTTCCCCTTGATGCTTGAAGATGTGCGGCAATTTGCGAAGGGGTGCCGAATTGAAAAAGGCCTAGATTATGTTGACGGGAAACGGGTTAGCCGTCTCACACTTATGGCAAGGACGGCAAGAAAAGAGGGTTTTCCTCAATACAAGGAATTGTATGGAATTGCCTTGAGCATGGCGTCACAGAAGGCCTGGTACGGGAGCTGTGGCAGGATAGCTCATGAGCTTGGAGAATATGGTTTGGCGTTTAATTACTATAAAAAGGGCAGGAACTATCTCAGGGCTTTGGGCTTGTCTCAAAGGCTGGGTTTGTCAGGAAAAACAAAAAAGGCGCTGACGCGAAAAGCCTTGGAGCAGAAGTATTACCTCGAGCTAATTGATTACCCGATTAAGACCGGCCCTAGATCGCTCGCCAAGCGTTTCGGGGTTGAAGAAGACTTGTTGGAGCTTTACCTGAGAGACTATAGGCTGAATCAGGGATTTCAGTTAGCTTCAGAGTTAGCCTCAGCTAAAAAGGCCTATCTTGAGGATTTATTGGATTCTAGAACAAGGTTCAGGGAGCAAGTAGTTCCAAAAGTGCTGGAGTTAGATAGTTCAAAGGCTCATCTGCCAAAGGAAGTTCTTTTTGCTCTGATAGATCTTGCTGGGGAGCCGCTTGATAAGGCAATCATGGCTTTGAATTACGCCAAAAAGTTTTTTCCTGATGGAGAATCCTTTGACAAGTTGTATGCAGACTTACCGCAGCTATTCCCAGCGTCATATCGATTTCAGGAAAGGGAGTTGATTCATATCGTTTTGGCAGAGTATTTCGTCCGGCCATGTGAAAGATATTGTATTAATGGCCCCGTCAATCTGGCGAAAAGGCAAGATGTAAGGCAGATGCTAAAAAGGTTGATACAGCTGGGTTCTGTCGCATCAGGTACAGTCATCATGGAAAGCCTCAATATACCTCAACAGGAGATTGATGAAGAGGCCCGGATTAGGCGTTTTGAAAGGGACTTCAAGAATGCCAAGTACTACTTGGCAACAGGGTTTCTTGATAATTAGTGTATCCCAAATTCCTATTCCTTGAGGGATTTATCGAGAAAGTGCAGCATTAATCAGCCCAAGAAAGCACGGGCTTGGCTCGACAAGTCTTGACTTGAGTTCAGGGTGTGCCTGGGTTGCAAGAAAGAAAGGGTGTCCAGAAAGCTCCAAGAATTCCATGAGCCTTCTGTCAGGTGACTGTCCTGAGAAAATGAGTCCTTTGCCTTCAAGCTCCTGGATGTATTTTGGATTCACTTCGTATCTGTGCCTGTGCCTTTCGTTTACTTCGTCTTTTCCATAGAGTTTGTGTGCAAGGCTGCCTTTGGTAAGTTTCGCTGGCCATGCTCCAAGCCTCATGGTTCCCCCGTATTTGGAGTTCTTTATGTTGCTTTCCTGCTCAGGCAGAATGTCTATTACAGGATATGGTGTTTTTGGGTCTATCTCTGTGCTGTTAGCTCCACTCATCTCGCATACGTTTCTTGCGTACTCTATTACTGCCAGTTGCATCCCAAAGCATAGCCCTAAGAATGGTTTCTTGTTTTCCCTGCAGTATTGTATTGCTTTTATTTTTCCTTCTGTTCCCTGGCTTCCGAAGCCGCCAGGAACAATGATTCCGTCGTATTTTTCCAGTATCTTCAGGTTCGAGTCCTTTTCAAGGTTTTTTGAGTCTATCCATTCAATTGCTGGCTTTGCATTATTGGCATTGCTTGCGTGCTTTATTGCCTCGATTACCGATATGTAGGAGTCTTCAAGCGAGAAGTCTCCGATGTCAAAGTATTTTCCGACTATTCCTATCTTCACAGCATGTTTTGCGTTGTCTATTTTATCTACAAGCTCCTTCCACTTTGTCATCATCCCTTTTTTGTATTCTATCTCAAAGCTTTTGAGTATTTTTTCTGTGAACCCCTGTTCTTCAAACATCAGTGGAACTTTGTATATGGTGCTTGCGTCAGGCGCTGATAATATTGCCTCCTTTTTTACGTTGCAGAAAAGTGCTAGCTTGTCCCTACGTATGTCATCCACTGGTTTTTCGCTTCTTCCGACTATGAAGTCTGGCTGTATTCCTGAGGCCATGAGCTCTCTTACTGAGTGCTGTGCCGGCTTTGTCTTCATCTCTCCAAGGTTTGCAGGGATTGGTAGATACACGACGTGCACAAATATAATCTTTTCTCCCTGTCTTTTCATCTCTCTTGTAGCTTCCAAAAACAGCACGCTCTGGTAGTCTCCTATTGTGCCCCCAATTTCTATCAGGACAAAGTCTGCCTTGTCTTTTGCTGCCACTTCCTTTATTCTGCTCTGCACTTCCTGGGGGATGTGTGGTATGACTTCTACGCACTTGCCTCCGTACTCAAGGTTTCTTTCTTTGTGGATTACTGTCTCGTAGACCTGTCCTGTTGTGATGTTGTGCTTTTTTGTAAAGCTCTTGTTTAGGAATCTCTCGTAGTTGCCAATGTCCTGGTCTGTCTCTCCCCCGTCATCTGTGACAAAGACCTCTCC
>JBDRIZ010000100.1:0-2785 GCA_043815525.1 Candidatus Woesearchaeota archaeon | reverse complement strand
GTGCCAAAGGTCCTGCAAAGGATTCAGCTTCTGGACTCAGCGCTTGATGTCATTGACTCCCTGCCGTTATCAAAAGCCTTGGATTTCGAGTTCCAGGGTGTAAGAGAGCACACAATCAGCTGCAAGATTCCCTTTTGCGTTCTAAATGTTGATTCAGTCACTCCTGAGTCAGCAGGTGAGTTCATGGGTTTCTGGCATTATGTCGCGATATATTCTGCCTGGCTTCGGGGAGCTAATCCCTTTGACCAGCCTGAAGTACAGTTTTCCAAGAAGCATAGCTTTGAATTGAGGAAAAAATATAAGGGAATATAGTTGCGAGCGTTAGCGAGCACTGCCTACCTTGCGCAGGCCAAGGCAACAACGGACTTTGCCGTTGAACCAAATCTTTTTAAACTGGCTGCTCTTTTTTTGTGTCGAGATGTGGGGAGTTGCTTCCCTGAATCACCTGTATATGATAATGGAGGCTTAAAATGGGAATGTACAAGTATATTCGGGATATCTATAAGAGCCCGAAGGAGAATCTTGGCGATTTCTGGAAGGAGCGCCTTATAAAGTGGAGGCGTGAGCCTGTCACTATCCGCATTGAGAGGCCTACCAGGCTTGACCGTGCAAGGTCTCTTGGCTATAAGCCAAAGCCAGGCATCCTGCTTGTGAGGCAGCGCGTCTCTCGAGGAGGCCATCAGCGTCCTTCGATACGCAAGGCAAGGAGGCCTAAGCACAGAAGGCACAGGCTTGTTCTTCAAAAAAGCTACCAGCAGATTGCTGAAGAGCGAACCCAGAGGAAGTATGTCAACTGCGAGGTCCTGAACAGCTATTTTGTCTGCCAGGACGGCTTCTACGACTGGTATGAGGTGATTCTGGTTGACAGGGCGCATCCCTCAGTCATCGCTGATCCGCAGCTTTCCTGGATTTCGGAAAAGAAAGGCCGAGTCTATAGGGGGCAGACTGCTGCTGGCAAGCGCTCAAGAGGTATCTTGACTAGAAAAGGTCTGGGTGCTGAGAAGCTTAGGCCCAGCAAAAGGTCTGAGCAGTCTGCGAGGGCCAACAGGTAATCTTTTCCTGGTGCCCACTAAAGGATATTAATATATTTTTTTCTATATTATTTTGATAATGTTAAACAGAAGCTTTTTATGTGGGTTATCCTGGCTATACTGAATGCATTTTTCGTCTCTTGAGCTGCGTGAGCTGTTCAAGGCTTATGCTGCAATAAGCCTTGCTTTCGGCATACTGCTATGGAATGGTTATAGCATTGCCTTTCCCACCGCGTTTTTTATCTCTGCTCTTACGGTCGGTGTTGGTTTTGTCATGCATGAGTTGAGCCATAAGGTTGTTGCCCAGCATTTCGGGCTTTCTGCTGAGTTTCGCGCGTTCAATCATTTCCTATTGCTTGCTATTGCCATGAGCTTTTTAGGGTTCATTTTCGCTGCTCCAGGAGCTGTGTTTATCCGTGGCTATGCGACGCAGAGAAGGCATGCCCTTATCTCATCCTCAGGTGTTATCGCCAATATTTGTGCTGCAGTCTGTTTTGCTGCTTTGTTTCTCCTTTCCTCAGGGATTGCCAAGGCTGTGGGCGCTTATGGCGCAATGATAAACAGCTACCTTGCGCTTTTCAATCTTATCCCATTTGGCGGTTTTGACGGCGCAACAGTTTTCAGGTGGAACAAGAAATTATATGGTGTGCTTGCCTTTTTTGCTTTTTCGTTGCTCTTCTTCCTCATGGTGTTCAGCATAATGTGATTCCCGAAGCTTGCTGCTCTTGTACTTGTGCTCATTGTAAGGCTTGAGCCTCATAATCTCTGTTTTCAGACCTGCTTTCCTTATCGTGTCCTGCAGTCCTTTTGTGAAGTGTGTCTGGTCGTACCCAAGGCATATTGCTTGCGGCCTTATCGACAATATAATGTCGTGCTTGTCCTTCTCCTTTCCCAATATCACAAGGTCCGCAAGGCCTGTGTTTTCAAGGGTTTCTATTCTTTCCTCTTCCTTGTGCAGCGGCTTGCGCTTCTTTACTGCGTGGACTGTCTTGTCCCTGCTCACCACTGCTATCAGGAAGCCTCCGTATTTTTTTGCCTGCTTGAGAAAATTGTAATGGCCCTTGTGCAGTATGTCAAATGTCCCGAAAACCATGACTTTTCTCAGCTGATTTTTTGCCACTGTCAGTTTTATATCCTACTATTATTATATAAGTATTTGCAAAATTTTAAATAATTCGCTCCTTATCGCTTGGATTATGGAAGAAGAGCACAGGTTGGTAAAGGAGCGCGTGAGAAAACTCGAGGAGATCAGGGCTCTGGGTGTCGAGCCTTTTCCTTACTCTTTTCATAAGTCTGACCATGCTGCCGAAGTCCTTGCCAGGCACAAGGATTTGCAGCCTGAGGAGAAGACTGGGGACAATGTCTCTGTTGCAGGCAGGATCATGACCATGCGCCGCATGGGAAAAGCCACTTTTCTTCACATCCAGGACGAGTCTGGCAGGCTGCAATTGTATCTCAGGGCAGATGATATAGGTGAAAAGTCTTACTCAATGGTTAGGCTGCTTGATATTGGGGATATAATCGGCGCAGGCGGCAAGGTGTTTTGCACTAAGACTGGTGAATTATCTGTTGCTGTTCAGGAGCTGCTTCTATTGTCAAAGTCGCTTAGGCCCTTACCAGAGAAGTATCATGGCTTGCAGGACACAGAAATGCGCTATCGTGAGCGCTACCTTGACCTTGTGATGAATCCTGAGTCCAGAAAAGTGTTTGTTGCCAGGCCAAAGATGGTCTCTGCAATCCGCTCGTTCCTGGAC
>JBDRIZ010000099.1:0-2305 GCA_043815525.1 Candidatus Woesearchaeota archaeon | reverse complement strand
AAATGCAAGAATGAGCAGATTGTCTTTGGCAAGGCAAGCAGTGTTGTCAAATGCCTTGTCTGCGGCAAAATCCTGGCTGAGCCTTCTGGTGGCAAGTCCAAGGTCAAGGCCAGAATCCTGGAGGTTCTTGAGTAGATGCTCTTCCGTAGAGACAATTACCCTGAGGAAGAAGAGCTTGTCATGTGCACAGTAACCAAGGTGCAGCCAAATTCTGTTTTCGTGAATGTTGACGAGTACCAGAAGCAGGGTATGATCCACATCTCTGAGATCAGCCCTGGAAGGATAAGGAATATCCGTGATTTCGTCAAGGAAGGGAAGGTTGTTGTCTGCAAGGTATTGCGCGTTAATCTGGAACGAGGCCACATTGACCTTAGCCTAAGGAGGGTTAACGAGAGCCAGAAGCGCGCAAAGGTTGAGGAGATGAAGCAGGAGCAGAAGGCTGAGAAGATTGTCGAGTTTGTTGCCAAATCCTTCAACCTAGACCCTGTTGAGCTCTACCGCGATGTTTTTTCAAAGGTAAAGCCTGACTATGACATGTTGCAGCTTGCTTTTGCTGGCATTGTTGATAATAAGCTTTCGCTGGAGAAGCTTGGTATCGAGAAGAATGTTGCCGAAGCCATTGAGCAGGAGGTGCGCCACAGGACCAAGCCTACAGAGGTCAGGCTCGCAGGGAATTTCTCCATTAAAACCTATGAGCCTGAGGGTGTCCAGGTGATAAAGGACAGCTTGGGAGAGGCCAGAAAAGTCTATGACAAGGTTGACTTGAAGTATTTGGGCGCAGGAAAGTACCAAATGCACCTTGTGGCTAACGATTTTGAGGCTGGTGAAGAGCTGTTGCAGAAGGTAGTTGACTCTGTGGTTAGGTATGCTGAGTCACACAACGCTGAGTGCTCTTTTGTAAAGGAATGATGCATATTCTTAAATGCCCTGGTTGTGGCAAGTATACTATGAAGGAGAAGTGCGATTGCGGCGGTGTTCCTGTACCGCCAAAGCCTCCGAAGTGGTCTCCTGATGATAAATACGCTTCTTATAGGCGCCAGGCAAAAAGAAAAGAGCTCGAGGAAAAAGGTCTTCTATAATCTCATTTTCCACCAGTGTGTTTCACTGGTGGTTCGATTTACGCTCAAGTGGAAAATGAGAACAAGAAAATCGAAGCGAGCATACCACCAGTCTATTTGACGCGGTCGATTTTATTTGATTTATCTGTCAGTTTTGAACAGCATGGCAAAACTTTATATTTGCAGTAGGTATCTGGTAGAATATCAGAGAGTCCAGGGTTCAAGAACTCGAAGGTATTGTGGCAGACCGCCCTTTGGATATGGATAATATTCTGGAGCTGGCAAGATGCTACCTTCTGTTAAGAATGAATGACCATGCAGCAGATTGAGACTGCGCTGTATATTTGTGCTTATAATCAAGTTGATCCAAAGATGGTTGAAGAGGCACAACGTCTTGTTCGTCATTAGCGAAAACTTTATATCCGTTCCTGTTTTTGTTGCTTTCTGGGGTGATTCGATGGCTATCGGCATGACTGAGATTATCTTGGTTCTTATTGTTATACTGATTCTTTTCGGGCCAAAGAGGCTTCCTGAGCTTGCGAAGTCCATTGGCAGTGCTGTGAAGGAGTACAGGAAAAGCGTCAACTCGCCTGACAGGCATAAGGACTTGAAGGGCTAAAGGGGTGGGAAGTGATGAATGCTTGCCATAGAACATGCTGAAGAGCTAAGGAAAAGGCTGATTCTTGTCCTGGTATTCTTTGCTGTGTTGTTTGTTGCAGGAGTTGCCCTCTCAAGATTTTGTATAGGGTTTGCCACTGGATTCATATCTGGCACTGCAAGCCTTGTTGTGCTGTCTCCGTTGGAGTATCTTCTTTCAAGCCTAAAGATTGGCTTCTTTGTCGCAACTGTTTTTTCTCTGCCTTTTGCTGCATACCAAGCAGCGCTTTTTTTCAGGCCTGCGTTGGTAGGTAAGGAGAAGAGGCTGTCCTCAGTTTTCATGCCTTGTTTTTTGGTGCTGTACCTTGCAGGATTGGTGTTCAGCTTTCTTTTTTTTGTTCCTTTGGCTTTGTATTTCCTTGCTCTTGCTCCATCAATTGGTATACAGAACCTCTGGTCACTCTCAAATCTGATCAATTTCGTATTTTTCAGCACGCTTGGCTCAGTTCTTGTCTTCCAGATACCTGTTGTCATGATTATTTTAAAATCCCTTAATCTTGCTGATGTTGCCTGGCTCAGTGGAAAGAGAAAGCATGTCTATGTTGCAGTCTTCATCCTTGCTGCTGTGCTTACTCCTGGTGTTGATGTCT
>JBDRIZ010000098.1:0-4267 GCA_043815525.1 Candidatus Woesearchaeota archaeon | reverse complement strand
TATCCCGTTGTAGACTGGCCTCTTCTCCCATTTTGCTGACAGCTTGTGGCTTAAGTATCCTGTCTGCGGATGGATAAAGTCCTCGAACATCCTGAGCTGCAAATTCAGGTAGTCTCCTGTCTTTATTCCAAGCGCTGAAAGTGGTATCCTGTATTCTGCGTTTGGCAGGTTCACTACCTGTTCTGTTGCATAGCCAAGTATGTTTGCTATAAAACCTGTCCTGCTTAGATTGAGCTGCATTATTGTTGGGTCTGGGACGCATCCGGTCATGTTTTTTATGCTGAATGCAACATAGAGATTATCGCAGTCGTTTTCAAGAAATACATTATAATCGCATTTTCCTGGGACATCCACTTCGAAATCCAGGTTGCCCCATGCAGCCTCGTTTCTTATTCCATCAATTGCAATATTTTCCTTTGGCAGCGCGCAGAAGTCCTCGAGACGTCCCGAGCGCTTAGGCCCGACTGTGACTGAGACTTCCTGGATTTCCTCAATCTTGTTCTTGTCCATAACTAGGAATACCCACTCTATTTTTTCTCCCTCAAATGCATAATTATTGTGCCTTTCGTCAAGGCTGTTGCCCTTTAGCACAGGACAGCTGAACTTCTTTGTGTAGGTTTCGCAGTATGTTGCGCATTGCTGCGGCCTGTTTAACTGCGCATCAAAGTTGATTTCACATGGCTGGCCGTTGCATTGGAATGATACTGACGCTTGTCCTGCAGAGCATGCGGTCATGCAGCGCTGGTACATGCACTCGCAGGTGTCCAGCATCTGTGAGTATACTGGGTCTCCATCAACTCTTCCAGGCTCAACGTCATCGTCCAGGACAGCCCGGCTGTCGCATAGCCATATCAATGGCTTGAACTGTTCAGTGCTCATGTCTATTCCTATTCCTGATCCTATGTCTACAGCAGCAGCTATCTGCGCCACTGCCAAAATCAGCATTATGGATACTAAGCTTATTCCGAATGTTTTCATCTTCAATACCTCCGAAATGGTATATGACACTCCTGGCGCATATACGAAAAAGTATACTGCTCACTTGGTGTGTGTACCTTGGAAATGGCATATGACGCACCTGGCGCCACTCACTAGGACTCTTTTTTTTTCTAAAATATTATGAATTGGTGATCGGGATATTGTCAAATAAAAAAAAAATAAAAAATTTTGCAGGCTATTTAGACTGCTTCACCCCAGAAGAAAATGCTTCCGTCAGTGAAGTCGCCTACGCATGGCTCTGGCAGTCCAAGCTTAAAGGTGAGTGCCATCTCTGAACCTGGTACTAGGAAGTTTGCTCCCCAATATTGGCCCATCTGGTTTGCTTGGATAAGCTCTGCGTCGTTGTAGAAGTCCATGCTAAAGGTGTCTCCATATACTATTGGGGCATATCCTTCAGCGTCGCTTCTGTCGTCGTTCTGTGTGCTGTAGGCGCCATTCGTTGCATAGTAGCACAAGTGGTCGTCTGTGTCTTGGAATCCGATGTCACAGACGTTGTCTCTTGCTGCTGTCCCTGCAAGAACGAAGTTGTTTCCGAGCTTCAGCCTGTTTGTTATGACGCATCTTGCTCCGCTGCTGTCCGGGTCATAAAAGTCAGTTCCTGATACGAACATATCAAGTGTGACTCCTGAACCTATATCAGCGTCGTTTCCTACAAGTATTGTGTCTGAGTAGGAAATTGTTCCTGGCCTGACTACGCCGAAATCGAGCATTCCGTCAATAGTTAGCGCTATCGTCGGGTTGAAGAACCAATACTCGTTTTCGTCCATGATGTTGCTCAAGCCCTTTGAGTCTATTGCCTCGACAGTCACATAGTACTCTGCGTACATTGATTCCGGAGTCTCAACTGTCAGGGTGCACTCATAGTAGCTCATGGTCTGGTCGTCAAACTGCTTCAATGTCTCTTCCATTATGCGCGCGTTGCATGATGGCAGTATCTGCGCGCCTGGTGTGTTCCATGCGTGCAATTCGACGCATTCAACCTCAACATCGTTGCCTGCTCCCTGTGAGGGGCCAAGCGTTGCAACTACTTCCTGGACTTCCTCGATCTTGTTCTTGTCCATTACAAGGACAATCCACTCGAGCTTCTCTCCTTCGAAAGCGTAGTTGTTGTGTCGCTCGATAAGCTCATAGCCCTTCTTGATTGGGCAGCTGAACTTCAGCGTGTACTCTTCGCAGTATGTTGCGCACAACTGCGGAACGTTAAGCTGTGCATCAAAGTTGATTTCGCACGGCAGTCCGTTGCACTCAAAAGATACAGATGCCTGTCCTGCAACACAAGCAGTTACGCACTGCTCATAGATGCACTCACAGGTCTCTACCTTGGCTGAGTACACTTTATCGCCGTTGACCCTTCCTGGCTCAACGTCGTCGTCTATTACTGTTCTATGGTCGCATAGCCATATCAATGGCGGAAACTCTTCAGTTTCCATCTCTATGCCAATCCCAGTGCCTACATCAACCGACAGTACTGCAGGCAACAAACTGAGAGTCAGCACCAGCGACACTAGAACGGTTGCTAGTTTCTTCATTTGCTTTACCTCCAATTCTTTAGTTTATTGCCAAACTCGGTTGTGGCAACCAAGTTGGCACATGGTAGGTGAAACCTTCCGGCTCCCCTACAACTATACTCAACAGCCCCGTAGTTAATTGGGAACTTCAGGGCCGCGTTCAGTCCTTGTCTGAATATGAGATAACTGATTTCGAGAATGTAGCTCGCACACGCTGACATCGGCGTAATAAAAATCCTACAGACATTCTTGTCACGCATCTAAACTGCACCCCCGGATTGCATCATCTAATTTTGCTATAATTTAATGGTAACTTTGTTTGATTATTCGTCCTAAACAAATTAATTATCTCATTGGTAAGTAGTACCCAATATAAATACTTTTATGGGTTTAGAAATATAGTATTCAAAATGGAAAATCCCGATTGACACCTTGTTGTGACAAAGGAAATTCCGCAACTTTCTCGTCCATAATGACAACCATCTAATTGGGAAATACTGACACAACTGATAAGTGATAAGTGGCTCCTTCTTTTAATAATTATCATTTTTACCTACTGCACAATAAACATTTATTTTATTTACTGTCTAATAGTGTAGTGGAATTCTCTTGGGTTTTTTCCTGTGAATATATGTTTTTTGTTTTAGAATGCGAAAATCACAGGATTTGCGCTGCGCTGATATGGCAGGCGAATTTCTTGATAACGCGCCAACAAATTTATATATTGCTTGCCTGTTGGTTTTGCCATGCTGAATCTTGACTTGGGCAACATATTTGTTGACTCTACTGATGCTGGAAGGCTCATGTCTTCCCTGCAGGGCAATAAGCAGCCGGAATTCACAGTATACAAGGAGAATATGCCAGCGCTCAAGCGTGCTGCCTCAAAATTTAAGGGTGAAAAAAATCTTATCGTATTGGGGCATGGCGGATCCATCAATAGCTTCAAGGCCTTGTCGTGCCTGGCTGATCCTGCAATCAGGGTTTTTGCTGTCAGCACAAACGAGCCGGATTATCTTCTGTTTCTAAGAAAAAAGTGCAAACCAAAGGACACGCTGATTGTTGCAGTCAGCAAAAGCGGCAATAATGTGACAATAATCGAGGCCCTCCTCTCGTTTCAGGGCTACAAGACTATTGCAGTGACTGAATCCGGCAAGACAACCCTTGGCGCCATAGCAAAAAAGAATGGTTATACATTAGTCAGGCATCCTGCCATAGGAGGCCGCTTTGCAGGTATCACAAGCTGCGCTTATCTCCCCTTGATTTTATTGGGTGTCGATGTTGCAGCGATTGACAGGGGCGCAAAGGCGATGTACAAGAGATGCTGTGTTGTCGACGAGAGCAATCCTGCGCTTGAGCTTGCAATAGCCCTGTTCCTTTTGGAGCTTCAGGGCTACACAGAGGTGTTCATGCCGATTTATTCGACAAAGCTCTCTTGCTTTCTTCCTCTGATAATACAACTCATGCATGAGAGCGTCTGCAAGAATGGCTCTGGCCAGACTTTCTATGGAGACCTTGGCCCTGAGTCGCAGCACCACACCAACCAGCGATTCTTCGGCGGCAGGAAGAATGTTGTTGGCTTGTTTGTCAGGGTGAAATCCATGCAGGATCTTTCAGTTTCAGTGCCAAAGGTCCTGCAAAGGATTCAGCTTCTGGACTCAGCGCTTGATGTCATTGACTCCCTGCCGTTATCAAAAGCCTTGGATTTCGAGTTCCAGGGTGTAAGAGAGCACACAATCAGCTGCAAGATTCCCTTTTGCGTT
>JBDRIZ010000097.1:0-8560 GCA_043815525.1 Candidatus Woesearchaeota archaeon | reverse complement strand
CCAACGTATATCGCAATCACGTTCCAGTTTATTGCGTGCAATCCTTCAGAAAAGGATACTGCTCCAATGAGTAGTATTGCCAGTGTTCCTCCGATTAGTATCCAGAGTTTCTTGTCGTAGAACTTGATTATCAGGCCGTATACTAAAACGAATATTGCTGCTGTAAGCATCTTTACTGTGTACGGATCCAATTGCTAACCTCTTTTTTGGTACGGCTTGGAAAGCATGGTTATAAATCTTGCTTACTGGGCTGTCCCTAGATTGTCATCTTCAATTTCTGCCAAGGATTTGTTGGCTACAAAGGTAGGAATTCTTTAGGTATGGGTTGTCTGCAAGCAATTTTCTTGTGTTGGATTGCACTTGGCGGTAGGCTGTGGCGATGGCTCTTGCAGCATCTCCTGGTGCCAAACCCCCGCTACCTGTTCCAAGCCCAGGACACAATAACTGCTCAATTTTCTTGCTTATCTCTTGCGTGTTGTTGAGCCAAAGGGTTTCTTTCAACACTGCCTCCATTGCCTTTAGTACGCTTCCCTCTGAGGCTTGATCTCCAGGATTTTCGACTGTGGGTGTCACTATCACATATGGAAATTTTTCGTCATGTGTGGGAACAATTTGTGCTTTGCCTATTTCCAATCTTCCTCCATGATAACTCTCTATGTAGGATTTGAGTCTGCCCTCAAGTCCAGCAAACCTTTTGCTGTACTGCTTGTCTATGCCTCCTCTCATGTCACCATAAGAGTTTGCAGGAGACACTAGGCTTCCGCCATGCTCTTTGAATATGTCCCCTATCCTAAAATCGCAATATCTCAACATATTTCCATGCCTGCTGAGTGCAGTGATCACTTCGGGATTGATATCAACAAAGGTCAGCTTGAAATGGTTTTTGAGCATAATTTGCTTTAAAACTATCTACCCATTTATAAATCTTTAGTCACTTCGCAGTAATTAAACTATTCTCAACTTGATTATTCCCTTTTCGTAGAATTCGTTCAGTTTTGGGAACGCTGTTGGCCTGAACACATATGAATGGTCAACCTCAATTTTGTAGCCACTCAGCGTGTCAGGTATGGCATACCTGAAAATGTTTTCAGGGATCTGCAATTCATATATGATTACCTCATTTTGCCCAACTCCGTATATTCTGCTGACAACTTGTATGGTTTCCTTCATGTCAGTATCAACAAAGAATCCTGTGGATTTTTCTTGGGGTGATAATGGAAATATCCCTCCATGAACAGTAATTGGTTTCGCATGGTAGCATGTAATATACCTGCTTGTCAAATTCTTGTTTTGCTTGATTTTTTTTATGTTAGTCTCGATCATTCTTCGCAGCGTGCTTTCTTCTGGTAGACTCTGTTCGTGTATTGCCTTACTTACTAAAGCAGGGTAGCAGTTGTAGTCTTGCGTAACCCTGGTGCCGAATATTAGTTGCAATTCCTCTTGCAGCAGCCTAAGGAATCCCTCAGGAAATAGCTGCCTATGCTGTTCATAGCTCCATTCTCCCTTTTTCCATCGGAGCCTCAGTGGATACAATTTGTCCAGCTCTTGTTTCTGTTGTGCAAGATTATCCTCCAGTTTGTGGAGCATATTCACTATCTTTCTAAGGGTAGAATCCGCTTCTGTTGCATCTTTGGAATCAAAACAATTTTTCATTTCTGATATGCATTCAATTATGTTGGCTTGCTCTACCCGTACCCCTTCTGGTGATTTTAATTCAAGACTGATGATCTTCATTATGCGCTTAAGTCTTTTGTCAGTCCAGCCTCTAAAATAGTATTCGAGTTTGTCCTTCTTGTATCTATCTGCTTCAAACTTTTTTTTGTCAAATCTTTGCTCATCTTCCTTGATGAACCCCTTGTTCCTGTATGCTATGTCATATGCCTTGTTTTTTATCTCAGCAACGATGCTTACCTTTTCGTAAACATAGAACACATATGTTTCGAACTCGTGCAATATCCTATTGAGATCATCATTATTTTTATAGTATTTGCGTACATTCTTGTCAGTGAAAAGAAGTCTGATTATTCCCATAGATCAAGGAAGAGTACATCCTGTTTAATAAAGTTTTGAAGACTTATGATTAAGAGAATATGGGGACGCCGGGAATTTCTAACGACAGTGCACCCCTGGTGCGTTTCGCGAAAGCGAAACCCTACCGAAGGTAGGTGGCGTGTCAACGGAGCCATGCCGTTGTTTGAACCCGGGACACCACGGTCTTCAGCCGTGTGCTCTCCTTAGACAAGCTTTTTCAGTCTGAGCTACGTCCCCAATAGTGTCCAGAGAACTCTTATACTATTTAAATGGTTTTCTATTTGGCCTCAACTATCAGCGTGTTGTCTTCAGGATGTATAAACGCTTCTTTTCCGCTCTTAATCTTGAGGTAGTCTGCTATTTTTTTAGGTATTCGCACTGCTATTGAGTTCCCAGTCTTTGTGAATTTGGTTTTTACCCCAAGTCCCCAGATCACCTTTTTTTTGGCTGCATCTTCTATCTTTTACATTGTAGTTGAATCAACTATCGACTCTTGGCACTTGTCGCATATTTCCGCAGGGAATTCTCCTAAGAATACTCCAAACAGGTATTCTTTTGTTTTTCCTTTCCGCAGAATCCCTTTGTCACATACTGGGCATTTCATTTTTACCACCTTAGCTTGACAGTGATTACCAATGTATCGCGTCCGAAAAGAAGTGGCAGGTGCTTTGAAAACTTAACCTATTTCAACTCAACGAGACCATTGTCTGCATTTACTACAATCAGTTGGCCATTTTTTATCACTCGTGTCGCATTTTTTGTGCCAACTATGCAGGGGATTCCGAGTTCCCTAGCGACGATTGCTGCATGACTGGTGATTCCACCGATGTCTGTGACTATTGCAGCAGCGTTTCTGATTGCAGCCATGTAGTCTGGTGTAGTCATTTCAGTTACAATTATGTCTCCTGCCTTTACCTTACGTATTTCTGACTTTGTATGAATTACTCTGGCAGCACCTTCAGCTTTACCGGTTGTGGCTGCAATTCCCTTTACAGTTCCGGTTGGTGCTGTTCGCTTTTCCGCTATTTGTGATAGTCTCTTGAGTTTATCTCCCATGATAATTTTAGCTTCAGGTCCTATGATTCCATATGCCTTTCTCCTTTGCTGTAATAACTTAATAGATACTCCTTTACCTTTTCTTAAAAAATTCATTATCTCAGGAGGTGTGACATAGCCAATAAGCGTTTTCCGGATATGCATCTTTCTGGCAATTCTGGAAATCATAGGTAAGAGCAAGTAAATTCCTTTGTTTATCTGCTCAACACTATTAGTCCTCATGTAACTCAGCTCTCCCAGCATATGAAAAATTTTTTTGCCTTCTTTGTCAAGATTGCAGGGTACACTTGCTTTTGCTGCCACTTTCCTAAGTTCTGCGCTTGCGTTCTTGTAGCTTTTCAACTGTCTTACCAAGTCTTGAAGTGAAAGTGGCTGCTTTTCGAGAAGGAACATTCCTATGAACCCATATCTCTTTTGTAGTTGTCTGAGCTTCTCGTACGTGGCAGCATTGATTTTTCCCTTGCTCTTCAAAGCAAGCTGGAGCAGTTCTTTTTTTTGTTTTGTTGACTCAAGCACCTTTTTGGTGCTAATCTTGTTTATCACACTCTCCGGATTGAGTCCATTCTTTTGCAATCTTTTCTTGAGGACGTCTGTCAGCACATACTCCAGCTCAAGTCGCATCATTCCTATACACACCACTCTTTGGTATGCACGAGCAAACTCGGTGAACTGTGCCTTACCATCCATTATTTTTTGGATTCTTCTGCACTCACTAAGGAAATGTTGGCATTCCTTTTCAATTGCTTTAAGGTAGCGCTCAGGATTTTTCTTGATTCTTGACCTCACAAACCTCATTGTTTTGGTGTCGTAGTAGGCATTACAGTCTAGGTACACAAAATAATAGTCCGCGGGAAATCCGAAGAGTATTTTATGGTACTTTCTGTAGCAGGTTGCTTCCATATAAGATGTGAAAAGGTCCTGCTTGATGTAAAAAACTTTTTCGAATCTGCCTGAGTTATATTTTGTCATTGCTTAAATAATAGTGACCTCACCTGTTTTCATGTTGAGTGTGACTTTATCGCCATTTCTGAGCTGCCTTGTTGCATTTTTGGAGCCTATTATGCATGGTATCCCAAGCTCTCTTGAGATTATTGCTGCATGGCTTGATATGCCTCCTTCGTCTGTGATTACTGCTCTTGCCAGTCTCATCAACGGCATGAATTCCACTCTTGTCATGCTGGTGATGAGTATCTCTCCTTTGCTGAACTTTGCTGATTCTGGGTTCAGGACTACCCTGCATATTCCCCTGACCTTGTTCTTGGTTCCTGTGCTAGCAACCAGTCCTTTAACCTGGCCTTGTACTGCTTTTTCCGTCATTGAAAAGAGTTTTCTTGCTCCTGTACCGCAATACATCGTCTTGTTCTTACCGTCATAGATCATGAATATCCCTTTACTGCGCTTCTTGACGTCGCCTACAGGAAGTCTCTTGCCGGTCCTGAGCAGGGATTCCACTTCTTCTGTGAGGTATTTTGCCAGGTCCTCGTAGCGTATCTTTTTTCTTCTGCAGATTTCAGTTATTAGGTTTGAGAAATGGTAGAATTGCTTCATCATTTCTGCTTTGCGGATATCCAAGAATAAGTTTAGCTGTGTGCCAAACTGGATGTACTGGTTCTCTTCTTTGCCAAAGGATTTCAAAGCTTTCTTTCTTTCTTTGCAAATATGATTTAAGTTGTTTTTAATATTGTTAATTTCCTTTTTTATATCAATCTTGCTTTTAATCGCGACTTCCGCCATATCGCTGCGCACTGTTTTTGCATCAACTCTCCCAGCCTTGTAGAAATCAGATTTTATCCAGAAGTATTTTGCAACATATTTTGCCAACTTCTTATCAAGACTGCTCTCATCTGCAAGTACCAACTTCAGCATGTCTAACCTTTGCCTGTTGAATATTGACATCTCGTAAGGATGTGTTGCCGTTGCCACAAGATACCTAGCCTGCTGCAAGTTTATTCCATGAGAATTTGCTATTTCTGGAACAATTCTTCTGTCAATCACCTCTCCTTTGTCCTCCAGTACCATTACGGTTGTCCACCACTGCCGTGCAAGTTTTAGAAACTGGAAGTACACAATTAATAATTCTTTGTCAGAGAATCTGCGGAAATCACCGCATATCTTTTCTATTCTTTTGGCAATCTGGTTCTGTTTAAGCATCATTCTTTTCAGAAGCTGCCTATCTATTAGAAATCTACGCAACTGCCTGTCTGAAAGTTTTGCCATATAATCTTTGAGCATTATCTGGTGCATGATCTTGCTACCTTTTTCGAAATAGGCCATCCCGACGCCGAATCCTGGCTGTGCTCTTGTGTATGCTGGATACACAAGGTCACATATCAATAGTGCTGCCTTTGCCTTCTGTATATCAAGCTCATTCTTTGCCAGTAACTTGGCGATTTTGTATTCTTTCATATTGGTATTTCTTATATTTTTTTGCTATTGTTACAATTCCTTTATTTGCATCAACTTCCACTTGATCTCCATTCTTAAGTGTCCGAGTGGCATTTTTGATTCCGACAATGCATGGTTTTTTCATTTCCCTTGCCATTATTGCTGCATGGCAGGTAAGACCGCCAATTTCGGTGACAATCGCTGCTGCCTGCCTCATCGCAGGTACCAATGTGGGATTTGTTGACCGTGAAATAAGAATCATTCCTTCTGCAAAACCAACTATTTCTTCAGAAGAGTTGACCAAATGAGCAACGCCTTTTGCTTTTCCAGGATAAGCAACCTGACCCCTCAGAGTAGTGCCGATGCTTGGCCTTACACTATTCCGGTAAAACGGCTTTGCCCAAGTGCCTAGGGCATAAGTCGCTCCCCTGGTATGAAACAGGATACTAGACTCCATCCTCTTGGTAATCAATGAGACAGGGAAGCAGTTCAAATTCAGCGAGGCAAGGACTTCGTGAGGAAGCATATTGGCAACGTGCAGCTTTGAGGTTGATATGCGCTCTGCAATTTCATCAAGGAGGAATTCAACATTGTAATAAGACTCTGAAAAAACACGCTTCCTGTAGGACTTAATAAAAACAATGTCTTCGCCCACTTTGAAATCAGCAATTTCCCATTCAGTTAAGTTTTTTCTGGCCTTGAATTTGTCTTTTTTTAATTGTCTGTAATCCAATTTGTTCTGATTGAGTACTGAAGCAAAATCTTTTTCAGTGTTGCCAAGCGCTCGGACACTCTTCAAGATATATTGTTTGTCTATGGGTGTGCCCTTAAATGTGTAGTTTATCCACACATATTGATTGGCAAGTGCGGATGCCCTTCTTCCAATATCCTTTCCAAGGCATTTGTCTCTGCCAAGACCTGCTAAGGCAAGCTCAAAGTTTTTGACATAGGAATTTCGATCAGGTGTGGTGAGAATACTCAAAAGACGATTCTGCTCAGATTGCTCATGAACACTTTTCTTAAGGATGGAAATGAGATGTTTTGACCATGCATTCGTCCCATGTTCGAGGGCTGTTGGAAGGCTGGAATAAACTCGCATATTTGTGAAAATTTCACAGAATCTTGCATACAGGTTTGCTAGCTGACTATTGGTAAGTCTGTCGAGCTTTCGGGTTCTCAGACTTCGCGAGAATTTAAGCAGGTGTCTGGACCTGATATTTACCTGTTTCTTGATTGTCTGGAAGAAATTCTGTTTTGTTATTTTATTGATGATTCGTTTGGAAATTGCCTTGTCCGATTTCGGGTCCACCAACACATTGGCAACTCCATCCTTAATCTCAGTGACTATTGCACGGTAGTTGGCTCCAATTGCCTCGTTGAATCTGCCGGTCCTCGCGTCACTGGCAAGAAATGCAGCCAAGATTGTGATTGGCTCTCTATAGTGAGGTTCTAGTACTACTTCATTAATTGTGGATTCAAAACCGGTCTTCATGACTGTCTTTTCTATAATCAATTTATGCAGAAAATGCGAATTTACACGCTTCACTTTTATGTAAGGCCGGTTTTTCTTCTTAAACCATTGTCTTGTAAGCATGCGCTTACTATAGGATTCAATTCCATTCTGGTTGCAGTACTCATGGACATGCGTTGAATTAGACCAGGCAATAATTTCAGTGTCTTTTTGTTTTATACTTTTTACAAGAGGAATAAAATTTTTTTTCACAGCCAAACCTTTTCTTGATGGAAACATGCCATCACTTAAAACAAGATCGACCTTGCAGGTATTCAGTGCGTGTCTGGCATCTTCAAGATTGTCGGTTGCGTGTACATAGATATTATTCTTTAAGAGGAGATTGGTTAGGACGTTTCGTACGTTCTTATCGTCTTCAACAAAAAGAACTGTGATCCTTGGCTCGAGAGCTATCATTTTCACAATGTGGTAATTGGTCTGCTTTGGGTTATGTATATCTTTCCTTTTTCGATTGCCCACTCGATGTCCACAGCAAATCCATAGTGTTTCTCTATTTTGATAACAAGTCTTGCTAGCTGAATTATCTGTTTTTCTGTTAGCTTTGTTTTCTCAGGATGATCTGCTTTCTTCCATACTGCTCCTCCTTTAGAAGCCCGCACTAGTTGCCTCTCCTGCCTACTCACAGTCTTGTCAATGATTGTGAGCTTCTTCTTGTCAACCACATAGCTGTCTGGCGTAATCTGTCCTGAAACAACAGCCTCCCCAAGCCCGAATCCTGCCTCAATAATCATAGTGTTCCTGTCTTTTGTTACAGGATGCACAGAGAATGCAACTCCTGCCACCTCGCTATTGATCATCTTTTGCACAACCACAGCAACAGATATTTTTTTCTTTTCCAGCATTTTTTCAAACCTGTAGAATATAGCTCTTGGCGAATACAGTGATGCCCAGCATTTCTTCACATTACAAGGCAGTGTTGCCTCTGTTGTGTAAAGGAAGCTCTGAAGCTGTCCTGCCCATGCTGCCTTCTTGCTGTCCTCTGCTGTTGCGCTTGACCTGACTGCCACGTACTTGGTTTTCAGCTGTTTGAATGCCATTCTTGTCTCAGTTGCAATTGCTTCCGGAATTTGTGGCCCTGATATTACCGCCTGGATTCTTCGTGAAACTTTTTCAACCTGTCCTGTTTTGTTATGGTCAATCTTGGATAGTAGAGCTTGTATCTTGTCCCTGATTTTTGCCATTTCAAGAAACTCATCGAAGGCATTGGCTAGGATAACGAACCCGGGCGGCACTGGAATGCCTGCTTTTGTCATTTCTCCAAGCGATGCGCCTTTGCCTCCTGCAATGGCAGTATCTTGCCTGCCTAGTTCAGAAAACTCCCTGATAAATCTCATTTTGCCCTCTTTATCACCTTGATAATTCCCTTATTCGCATCAACCTCGACTAGGTCGCCATCCTTAAGCACCTTTGTTGCGTTTTTTGTTCCGACAATGCAAGGTATCTCAAACTCCCTTGATATAATTGCTGCGTGACAAAGAATGCCTCCTTCATCTGTTACTATAGCTGCTGCCTTGTGCACTGCAGGCATATAATCAGGATTTGTCATTGGGCAGACAA
>JBDRIZ010000096.1:0-3113 GCA_043815525.1 Candidatus Woesearchaeota archaeon | reverse complement strand
CTTAGGTCTTGCCTGAATTCTTCAGCATACTTCACAAGGTCTTCAATCCTTTCCTCCTTCTTAAACAGGTTTTCCAGGGCGCTCATGCTGCTCACCAGATATTGTATGTTTTTCATGTTTATGAAAATTATTATCAATTTTTTACAAAAAAACGATA
Organism: Candidatus Woesearchaeota archaeon; assembly: GCA_043815525.1. Lineage (GTDB taxonomy): Archaea > Nanobdellota > Nanobdellia > Woesearchaeales > JAZDKJ01 > JAZDKJ01. The sequence continues at coordinate 2,956 of JBDRIZ010000096.1, read as the reverse complement.
ATTTATATACAAATCTGCGATAATATTGAATAAATGATAGGAAGATTCTCTGAAGAAATGGGTGGCAGGAGGGTTAAGACAGACCTGCGGGACAGGAAAATACTCGCAATCCTGTCTGAACACTCGAGAATGCCAGTCTCAAGAATAGCAAAGCAGTCAAGAATGTCATCTGATGTGGCAAGATACAGGATAAACAGGCTAAAAAGGCTAGGGGTCATACAAAGATATGTGCCAATCATCAATTTCAAACACTTTGGGTGCTATATCTTCCATGTGTTGATGAGCGTTGACGAGCAAGACAAGGCTGGCTGCGAGCAGCTGATGAGCGACCTTCAACAGGAAGGTTGTGTGCTGAGCATAATAGAATACAGCGACAGATGGGACTTTGAGGTAACAATCCTTGCGAGGACCCTGCCTGAATTTGACAAAATCATAACCAACCTTGTGAGTAAGTATCCAAAGGTGATAATTGAGAAAAAAAAACTTGAAACAATAAAAAACTACAATATCATGCACTTCCCAACAGGACTCTACAGCCATATGCCAGGCAAAAGAAAGATTCGAGTTGGCAGGAACACCTCAATCGACAAGACAGACATCAGGCTCATCACTGAACTTGCCAGAGACGCATCAAGGTCTGACATAGAGATTGGCAAGGCCATGAATATGTCAGCAGACGCAGTATCATACAGAACAAAAAAGCTACTGGACTTAGGCGTAATAATGAAATTCACAGTGCTAATAAATCTGACTTTGCTCGACTTCCACTGGTACACCTTCTGCATAAGGGTAAGGGTACTTGACAGTGACCACGACAGCAAATTCAAGGAGTTTGTCAGGCACTACCCAACAATACTAAGAGCATGCAAGACCCTCGGAGATTATGACCTGCTTTTGTACATCGTGGCAGAAAGCCCAAAAAGCTTCCATGATATAGTAAAGCAGATACGGCACGAATTCGCAGACATAATAATCACCTACGAGACATGGGTCGGCTACAAGGAGCACTACTACAACGCGTTTCCGGAAAATTTGGCAAGATAAGCAAGGTTTTTATAGTCACTATCATTCCAAGACGCAATGCAGATAAAAGACTTGCAGCCAAAACAGGGAAACGTTGACATAACACTTGACATAACAGAAGTAACTGAGCCAAGAGAGTTCCAGAAATTCGGAAAGGTTGGAAGGGTAGCGACAGCAACTGCAAAAGACGAGACAGGAACAGTGAAACTATCGCTTTGGAACGAGGATATTGACAAGGTAAGACAAGGGATGAAAGTCAATATCACCAATGGCTATGTCAACGAGTACCAGGGAGAGATGCAGCTCACAACAGGAAAGTTCGGAAAGCTGGAGATAATGGAAGAAGGCCAAGAGCCTGAACATGAAAGCAAGCCAGAGGAGCTTAAACCTGAAGAGCCTGCTGACGAGGCAGATATCGACGTAGAAGAAGAGGACGTCAGATAGCCATTTCTGAACAATAATTTTATATGCACTTGTGATTCATAAGGAGTAAATATGATTTCACAAATTGCCAAACAAATTAAGAAGATACCATTTGTTAGATACGGCAAATGGACCACACCCCTCTTAATGGACGCAATGATTTCACAAGCAGTGTCTGAACAATACCTAAGACAATTTAGGATTAAGACATCATTCTCAAATTATTTAGTCATTGATGGAGAATACTACTGGGATGAATCTGAAGCGACTTCCCTTAAGAAAAAGCTAAGGAAACTGGTTGACAATAAATTCCTTGAGAAGTATATCAAATTCAATAAGAACAAAACAAATCTAGCATCGCGTAAACTAAAAAGATTCAGTGTGCAAGACTTTGCAGCAACTACAGATAAACAGTTGATTAATGATTTCAAAAATTGGATGCAGATAACCAAACCATTGATGCATTTAAACACCATATTAGTCTTATTGGACCCTGTCTTAGAGCAAGAAACTCGAAAACGGCTTCAAGAATTATCGATAGGCAGGAATACAAACCAAATCCTTATGAACCTTATACAACCAATAGAAAGTTCATATTTGATTAAGGAGCATAATGACCTCCTGCGACTCACTATACAAATAGACAAACACCCCAAACTAAGAAAGCTATTCCTACGAAAAAATATTGAAAAAATCATGGTGTATTTACATAAGAATCATCCAAGATTACTGCAGGCAATCGAAACCCACAAAGTTAAGTACTGTTGGCTTGCGGTAACGGACTGGTGGGGTCCTCTATATAGCACTCATCATTACATTAAGGGAATAAAAAAGCTTTTACAGAAGAAACCACAAAAGACTCTTTCCCAGACACTTGCCCAGAAGTTACAACAAGAAGATAGGGTTCTACAAGAACTAAAAACTCTTGGTGCACCAACTGATCTACGCCAACTGGTGAGAAACACTCGAAGAATGCTTGATCTTAACCTACATCAGTGGGATACAGTCTCTATCTCAGGATATTTTGCCAGACCCATGCTTTTGGAGATTGGAAGGCGACTCAAACTGTCATACAACGAAGCAATTCAACTTGTTCCTGAAGAAATTGAGGATTGTATTGTAAACAATATAATCATACCCAAAGATACAATAGAGAAACGATTGGCTCATCGTGCATTCTGCAGATTAGGGTCGAAAAAATTCACTTATGCCGGAGAGGAAGCAATGACTCTAGGTTTGACTCTAAGGAAAAAACTGCACACTACACAAACCATTCTGGGCACACCATCATATCAAGGCATTGCTACAGGCAAAGTCAAACTTGTTCAAACAATAAGGGAGATTAAAGGAATGAAGGTTGGTCAGATTCTTGTCTGCCCAATGACAAATCCTGATTATATGCCTGCAGTGCACAAGGCAGCAGCTATAGTAACAGATGAAGGAGGCATTCTTTGTCACGCAGCAATTATATCAAGGGAGTTTGAGATACCTTGCATTGTCGGAACAAAAA
>JBDRIZ010000095.1:0-3867 GCA_043815525.1 Candidatus Woesearchaeota archaeon | reverse complement strand
GAGACAAAAGTGCCGCTCCTGAGCATGCCAACCTCTCCCATAAGCGCAGGAAGAGTTCCGGAAAGGATAATACCAAAAATGATGCCAAGCACTCCGCCAACAAGGCCGATAAGCGCTGCATTTAAGAGAAAGATGGTCATGATATCCTTGTTCCTTGCTCCTATTGCCTTCATGATACCAATTTCCTTTGTCTTTTCGAGAACGCTTGTGAACATCGTGTTTGCAACTCCAACAGCACCGACTATCAAGGACACTGCGGCAATCGCAATAAGAAAGCTGTTTATTGAAGACATCATCTGAGCCCTTGACTCCTGCATCTGCTTGTTCGAGCTGATAGAAAAATCCTTGGTCTTTGCTGTAACGTGCCTCACCATCATGAGTCTCTGCTCAATTTTTGCTATGGTATCATCCAGCTGCTCCTCATTTTTTACCTTTATAACAATTGAGTCATAAACTCCGTTTGTCTTGTCATCAAGCACCTGGTATGCCATCTGTATGGGCATATAGATGCTGTTGCTGCTGTCGTCCAGTATCCCGACAACACGAAACACATTTTCCTCGATAGTGATCATCTGGTTGATGCCGATAGGCTTGTCAAAATATGAACTTGCAAGCCTTCCGCCAATGATGACAACATTAGCGTCTGCAGTGTCAAGGAAACGACCCTCCTTGATCTTCAAAGTAGTTATCCTTGACCAAACCTTCTGGTCAATCCCTGTCAGCGACACAGTGCCTGATTTACCCAGATATGAGATTTTTACATTGCCCCTGATGTTTGTGTCAGTAAGCGAGATGTCAGGAATGCCCTTTAGCGCCTGCAGATCAGTCCTGTCAAGCACAACCGCTTCCTTTGTCGCAGTAGCGCCGCCAAAATCCCCACCGCGAAACATGGAGTTACCCCTTGATTGGCCTGCAGTAAGGGTCAAAATATCTCCTCCGAGGTTACCGAGCTGCTGGGTGATTGTCTCTTGCATGCCGCCGCCAATAGACATGATTGCAACAACAGCAGCAACACCAATCACAATTCCAAGTATTGTAAGCCAGCTCCTAAGCCTGCTGTGCAAAACCATGCCAAAAGCATGCTTTAGGCACTTGCCAAACTTCATTTTTTTCGAGTTCTCCCAAAAAGGTCCCTAAACTTGAAATTATGGTCCACAAGCTTTTTCTTGTGGTATCTGTAGTATCCAGCGCCAACAATCAACAGAACAAAAAGTACTACAATGTACCACTTGTACTTTGAAAAAAAACTCTGCTGCTGCATTCTCCCATATGGTACTGTGGCTGTTTGTACTGCTGTCGTAACGCTTGCTGCAAGGGTTTGAGGATTGATATACACTTCCTTTTCTACAACCTCCCGCTTGCCCATGGTGTTAGTGTAGGCGACCTGCACTTTTATGGTATTCTGGCTTTCAGTATTCTGGCCAGCACTTTGAGGCAAGGTGCCTTGGGTTCTGTTCTGTTGCCTGGCCTGCATATTCTGCAAGCCAAAGCTTGCGACTGTGTAGTCGCCAGTGTTCAGGTTACCGATTATCATCGAGTTTGAACCTGTAGCCCGCCAAGCCTGCTGTTGTGGGATTACAACAGAGACTGAGAATGCAGGATTGCTGCCTATGTTTGCTATAGTAAAAGAGGTTTGCCCGCTGCTTGTTTCAGAAAATGCAACTTCAAAATCTGTTCCTCCACCAACATAGATTCCTGCAATAGTGTTAATCTCCTTGTCTGTTATGCTCAGAGGATCATCATAGGCAAGCTTCAGCTGCAATTCGTAAAGGCCTGCATCAACATTTGTGTCAGCAATAACCTTATACTCGAGCTCTGCGCTGTCTCCGACATCAATATACCTGACATATTTCGTGTTGTCGCCGCCAACAGGAAGAATAATCTTGTCGTCATTCACCCAGCTGAATGTCAAGTCCCTCAGCGGAGCGTTACCGACATTGTTAATAGTGAACTTGAGGGTGTCCTCCATTCCAGGAACAAGCAAGGTCTTATCGATATAAATTATTTCTGCGCTCTCTTTGCTTTTCACGTCAATATTGACTGTGCGGATTACGCTTATGCCCACTTTTCCCTCCTCTGATTGCTTCAGCTTCAGCTCGTACTCACCTGCAGTTGCGTCCCTGTCAACCATCAGCCTAAACTTCAGAATTTTCATGTCTGAGGCCTGCTGGTAGGCATTAATAGTCCCAACAGCCAGAATTGGACTTGCACCAGGAACAATCGTGAAAGGGTATTCTGGCAATATCTCCATGACAAGGTTTTCCGCAATAGCGCTGCCAGTGTTCTCAACCCCCAGCCTAATCTCGACAACATTACCTGCAGTCGCAGGGTCAGGGTCCTGGTTAACAACGCTAATGCCAATGATAGCGCTGCTACCCACTTCTGCATATGCTGCCAAAGCACAAATTGCAATAAAAAAACAGAGTACTAATGCTTTTTTCATGTATATCACCTAGCTTTCTTAATCTGACCGTCCTCCAACTCAATGGTTGTGTTTGCGTAACCCGCAAGCTTGAGATCATGAGTGACCATTATTATCGTTTTTCCGTCCTTCCAAAGCTTTTCAAAAAGCTGCATGATGCCCTTGCCTGTGTTCGAGTCAAGGTTTCCTGTTGGCTCATCAGCAAGGATTATCTCAGGGTCTGTAACCAGGCTTCTTGCTATCGAGACCCTTTGCTGCTGCCCGCCAGAAAGCTGGGTTGGCAGGTGATGCATATGATCATCCAAGCCAACAGTTTTCAGTATTTTTCTTGCTTTTGAGGAAGCAGCAGATTCATCATATTCGAGGAACTCCATCGGAAGCATGACATTTGCGTAAGCACTAATCGAGGGAATCAGGTTGTACTGCTGGAAAATGAATCCAATGGTCCTGCCCCTAAGTGTAGCCAGATCTGACTCATAAAGCCTTGTGATGTCCTGGCCCTTGAGGAATATGCTTCCCCTTGTGGGAATATCCAGGCAACCTATAAGGTTCATCATAGTTGACTTGCCGCTTCCACTGGCTCCGATTATCGCGACAAAGTCACCCTTCTTGATATCCACTGATACCCCCCTCAAGGCAGGCACTTCAATTTCTCCCATCTGATAGATTTTCCACACAGACTTTAATTGAAGCAGTGATTCATTTTTCATGGTGGTTAGCTCTTGAGAAGCACCCTTTATAAAAGGTATGGACTGTAAGTCCATCTAAAAAACTTTTCATCAGCCTCGAAAGCAATTTTTCCTGCCCTGTATACCTTTAAGGCCCAGCTGCTCTGCAAGAGCGTTAGCTTCGTCGAGGTTTCCTTGCTGTTTTGCTTCGTGCATAACCACAAATTTACCAAAATTTTCCGGAGTGACAATTGCCAGTAATCTTTGTCCTCTTCCTGATTCCTCCAAGAGCGCCTTCCAGGAGTCATAGCCTTGCTGCATTGCAGCATCCATCTCATCCCTCAAGTCAACCATCTTATTGTGCCTTTCTTTTAACTTTGCAAAATTCTCTTCAGCCAGTTGGGCAGTCATGGCAGATTTCCATGACGCATAATCCCCATTGCCAAGTGCATTCCTTGCGGCCTGGTTGCCAAATCCTGCAAACGCGCTTGCTGCAAGCAAAACCAGCAGCAAAGCACCACTTCCAAAAATTATTGCTCTTTTCATTTTATAACCTCCTTACGAATCACGTCGCAATGCAAACAAGAGAATCACCCACCTATTTAAGCAAGAAGAAGGCTAAATGTACACTAAATGTGTATGTGTTTAGCTTGGGATGAACTTAGGTATTGTTTCCTGCAGTGGAAGATTATTCTGTTTGAAGGTGGTTATCATACTAAGCAGAACTTCCATGATATAAGCGCCTTTTTCGTTCCTGAGGGTACCAAATATTTTTCT
>JBDRIZ010000094.1:0-7551 GCA_043815525.1 Candidatus Woesearchaeota archaeon | reverse complement strand
TTCGCAAAACTTATAATGGAGTTCAACGCATCAATCTTTTCAGGGAGCACTTGTTTCATTAGAGGTTCACCAAATCTTCTAACGAAACAATCTCCCTATAACACTTTCGCTTATTTAAAAGGAAAAACGCAAGACTTCAGTTATTTAAAAAGCAAGCGTTGTTCTCCAAAGCCAATGAAACGCAAGTGGGTTAGATCTGTAGGCGCCAGGCTCTTTATTGCAAAACAGCCTGACCTATTCTTCCTGAATATCTACGCCCAGGGAGACCAGTTAAGTTACATATTCTAGTTAAATATTGCATATAATAATTTACTGGCTACTTATTGTTTTTTGTATTCGAAAGATTTATATATATGTAGCCCTTAACTTATTCGGGTGACACAAATGCACTACGAAATCTACAAAATCAAGGGAAGAAAATACAAATACGCGGTGAAAAACTACCGACAAGGAAACAAAGTAAAACACAAAAAAACCTACGTTGGCCCGCTAGAACCAATCCTTAAAGCCAAAAGGAAAAAAGGTGGCGGTAGAAAGCCTTACCTATTTGTCAGGCACATCAACGAAGCAGAAAAACATAGACTGAAAATGGCAGACAAATCACATGATGCTTTTACCAGGGACAGGGCAAGGATTGTCCTGCTCTCTTCCCAATCTTTGGGTGTAAAGGAGATAACTGACAGGCTGGGTTGCGAACTAAGAAAAGTTAGGAGGGCAATACAAGTTTTCAATGAGAAAGGTCTCGCCTCTCTGGAGAGAGGCAAAGCAAAAGGCGCAATCCCAAAATTTGACGAAGTAAAAAAGCAGATAATCCTCATGCACTTCTCCAAAACTCCTCAGAGTTTTGGCTACCACTTCACGACATGGACACTGCCCAGATTCAAAAAACACCTTATCGATGGCCAGGTGGTTGTCTCAATAAGCATAGAAACCCTTAGACAAATAATTATTCATGCAGGAGCAAAGCTTAAGCGGAGCAAGCGGTGGCAGTATTCTCCCGACAAAGAATTTCATAAAAAAAACTTGTCATAGAACAAGCTATTGCTTGTTGTCCGAAAAACAGCGTCGTTATCTCTTTTGATGAAAAAGGCAAAACCGCCATAAAGGTTTATGGCGGACAAAAATACGTTTTCCGAGGATACTATCATGTGCCTTACGGCCAAAAAGTCAAAGGAATCTGCGACCTCTTCATGGCACGCGATATGCACACAGGCAAGAGACACTACACTTTCTACGACTGGAAAAACAGTTTCATCGTAACACAATTCCTTGAAAAACTGTTGGAACTCTACCCTGGAAAAGATATTTACATTATCTGGGACGGCTGGAGCGCCCACAGAAGCGAACACACTAAACAATTCCTCGACCTGCACCCACATATAAAAATACTGCCCCTGCCAACAAGATCATCATGGCTCAACCCTGTGGAAAGAGACTTCAGCCAGATACAAAGATTCAGCCTCAACAACAGTGATTTTCAAACAGTCACCGAAGGCATGACAGCCATTTCAAAATTCATTGAAAAAGAGCCATCACTTAATGGAAAGTGTAGTTAAGCATTCCAACCGGACTTCTTGCAAAAATATCAGGAGACCCAGTTGCAAAGGCAACATATGAATTCGAAAAGATTCGCTCAGTGAGCACTTACCTTCTGAGACCTGATATCAAAGATCTCAAGGCGGTTCTAAACACTGGAAAAGTGGAGCTTGTTCCAAACACACTCAACCTTGACGACTCAATTGACAGGATGCTACACATCCAGGCAAGGCACATCCACCTGGGCGATTTGTTGCAACCTTATGTTAGGAGCCTGCGTCACGACATCTTTATGTTCTATCAAAAGAAATCAGGGGATAATTTCCCTGATAAGCACCAATTTGCCTTTTTGGAACCAAAACCCAAGCCAAAATCAATTCTTATTGCACCTCCTGGCAGCGCAGACTTTGGATTCAACCTCGTCGAATCCCTTGATTTCCAGCCAGTCTGCAAAAGGATTAAGCCATACAGATATGCTGCAGTAAAGAATGGCAAGGGATATTTCCACGACGTATGCCCTTTGGTTATGGGCATAGACCCTACCCCCAATTGCCCAGCAAATACAACACCACAAGGCCACTACAATCCAAAAGGCAACTGCAGCTACTGCTATGCTTCTTGGCATAATTCACAGCCATTCATGTCAACTATCTTTGACCTAAGTGTAAGTTCAGTTCACGAAAGTATGCTTGAAGTCGCGGCAAGGCAAGGGATTCCAAGAGGCAGCCTCGTGAACGTAAGGTTTGGCCAAACTGTCGAGTCCAATTGGCCGGATAAATTGAAGATTCTTGTTGGCGAGCCTGACAACCTAAAAATATGCCTCGAGGCAATGGCAAAGTTTCAAAATGAATATAAGGTCTCTGGAGCCATGCCGACAAAATGGCCATTCTTTGACAAGGAGACTATAGCACTTCTCAAGCGAAACAAGATAACTGTCCTCGCCAGCGTTGGCTGGGAAGAGTGTGAGCAAGGCATGGTGCTGCATGGCAGCACTGTTGAGAATAGGTTGGAAGGCATATCCCGTTTGGCTGATGAAGGCATTCCACCAGTACTATATGTAATGACTAACATCGCAAACGGCAGGAATGCCTGGCAACCAGATGCGCATAAAGCCTACAATCGCTTTCTTGCCAACGACAAATTGCTACTGCAATTCCTTGATTACAAGCCACCAAAAAAACTTGCAGAGCAAACGCTTGGCAGCAAATGGTATGCGTGGGAGGAAAAGGGTGTTCGCTCATTATTTGGCGGTGACCTTGCTGTTGCAGCAAACGGGAGATTATACCCCACAAAAATACATGATGACTACCTGAAAATGATAGGCGACAACACTGGGAGAATAAGGCTTTGCAGCGTGCACACACCAACAAAATACTGCGGAAAGTGCTTCATGGACACATGGGAATAGAATACCGGAGCGACCCAAGAAAGCTTGAGGAAGTTGCAGAAAAACTAATCAGCAGCCTCAGAAACAGGGAAGGGATCTTCCAAAAGAATGACTTGATACCAGAGCTGATAAACCCTCAGGGGATTGAGCCTGGAAGCCTTGAACACAGCCTGTACATTTTCTATGGAGCCGCTCTTGATAGCCTTCGTGGAAGCCAGAAAGTGTGGAATGCTGCAAGAAAGATGGCTGAGGCAGGACTGAAAGACATTGCCAAAAAACCTGAAGATGCAAGGTTTATGCTCAGCACTTATCTCGACGAAGGAATACATGACCCTGTGAGCATATTGCTTAAAAATGCCGAAAAGTTGGATGCAGAGTATGATGGAGACCCAAGAAACATACTTAACAGGGTCAGGGATTTTGACACAGCTCAGGAGATAGTGTCCAAATTTCCAGGAATCGGAAAACAGAAAGCAAGCCTGTTAATAAAAAACCTGGTGAGATTCTTCTACGCAAGCGTGCAACATATCGTGCCAAAGATTGACAGGCACATGACAAGGATGGCGCTTGGGACCGGAATAGTTAAGTTGTACCAAGACGGAATCCAAATGTCAATGGAAAACATGAATGAAAAAGTCAAGCCAAGAATTGTGCATCTTGGCACAACAAAAAACATGGTTTATAGGGCAACAGGAATGTTGGGTTTGCCTATCACCAAAGCAATAGACTTTGACGACGCAAAATATGTTATAGGAAGCCGTGTATGCGTGCAAAGCAGATATACAAAGTGCAAAGAGCTATGCCCTCTTGACTGCACAATGCTTGTCAGGACAACAGAACATGTAACATACGCAATCATACCAAGCGAAAGAAGAAACATGCAGTACAAGCTACTATGAAACACCTCGGAGTACACAACATAAGACATGACAAGATAATCATCGGAGAAAATGAGAGAACAATGTGGGGCCAGCGCAAGCTCGAAGAGCTTTGCAGGAGCATAGCTGCAACAGGAGGCAACGTGACACCAGCCATAGTCGAACTGTTAGGCCATCACACAAACCCCAGCAGAAAAACGGTAGCAAAGCTGAATAGCGGCAGTGACAAACCTTTCAAAGAGATTGCAGGCCACAGGAGATACGAGGCAACAAGGATCACAGGAACACTATACAAGGCAAACGTCTACTATCAAGTAACAGATGCCGAAAGATTTGAGATGCAGATGATAGAGAACTCAACAAAGGTGGAGATTCCGGTGCACGAACTTGGAGAGAACATATGCGAGCTATACAAGCTGTTTGTGGCAGAATGCCTTGGTAAGCGAAAAGAAAAGCAGTACAAAGGGATAACATCAAGCAAGGACTATGAATGGCTAAGAAGCATACTGCCATACACAAAATTCACAAAAATCACAAACATAGGTAAAGATGCATTTGGGACAGCAAGATTGTATGACAAGACAGATGAAAATATCAAGAAAATGGTGAGGGCTGGAAAATTCAGGTATTCTGCAGCAGCTGAGATAGGCAGGATTCCTGTAGAAATGCAAAAGAGCGCACTGCACAGGATTGACAGTGTGGCACTTGAACATGGAAGCACGCTAAAGGAGTTTGGCAGGAAATCTGTCAGGAAGATTACACAGGGATACATTAATTCCAAGCAACCATCTAGGCTGGTACTTTCAATGCAAGTACAGGGAACGCCATTTGACTATATCGATACCAAGCAGTTGAGCGAGACCATTGCAAAAATCGCATGCCTCAAGACAAACTTCCCAATACCCTGTCTTGAAGAGATTGCCGGAAGATACAAACCCAGGCTGGCTGACCTGGAAAGATATTACGGGGCAAGACTTAAGGCTGCTGCCAGAAGCTACAACCAAAGGAACAAGACACTGATCGAGAGGCTGGCAGAAGGATGCATAAAGCACAACGGAAAAAGTATTGCTGGAATCGACATATCAAAAGCAAAGTACATGGAGATACCTGCAGAAAAAATCCGCAGGTGCAGAAACCAGGCAAGAAAGACATTTGATTGCATTGCACAGATGGCTGCAACAATAAGAAAATATGGGGTCCTGCAACCAATACTTGTCAGGCCAAAAGACGGCAAATACGAGATAGTCGCAGGTGAACGAAGGTACAAGGGGGCACGAAGGGCCAGGCTTCGGAAGATACCTGCTATATGCTGCCCAATGGATGACCTGAGTGCACACATAATAAGAAGAGAAGAAGACCTATTCGAGACCATTGACCCAAGAGACAGGGCTGAAAATATATGCAGGCTGTATCGGCAGGTCGGAGGAAGCGAAAGAGAATTCTCACAAAAATATATGTGGCTCAAACCAAAGGCAGGAGATCTCAGCGATGCACTGCACTACGGCCAGCTGGATGAAACAACAAAGCAGATACTTGAAAACAAGTCATACAGCCACGGTGTGGCCATATATACTGCTGAACCAGAACAACGAAAGCACTATGCACTCATGTCAGTAATCCTTGGAATACCAGCAAAGAAGATAAGCAGGAAGATAGCAGAGGACAAAATGCAACCGATGCTATTCAGCAGCACAACAACAGAAGGCCTGCAAAGAAAACTGGAAAAAGAACTATTGCAGAGGCTGGCAATTCTAGATGACCCAGAAATAAGGGAACTGGGTGACAGGCAACTCGTCAGGCTTTATGGGATAATCAAGGATATCAACAAGATTTGCAATTGACAATCTATACTAGTATTATTGCCACTTTTCCAGGTATTGCCTGAGAAGCCTTAGGCTCTTTTGAATCGTCTGCAGCACTTCTACCTTACATCTGGAATTCTCGCGCCTTGCATACCAGCAAATCGTGTTTATGGCGCGTCATAAAGAAAATTGAGACAGAACAAGATTTATAAAGCCAACAAACATTATTGAACCAATGACAAACAAATTGACTGCATTAAAGATTATGTCTGAGATAGAAAAGAACCTGGAAACAATCAAGAAATATGGTGTAAAAAGGATAGGACTATTTGGCTCCTTTGTCAAGAAGAAAGACGACGGGCAAAGCGACCTGGACTTCCTGGTCGAGTTTGATGACAATACATTCGACAACTACATGGACTTAAAATTCTTTCTTGAAGACTTATTCGGCAGAAAAGTTGACTTGGTTATCGAAGACAACGTGAAACCAGCACTCCAATACATCAAAGAGGAAGCGTTATATGCCGAAGGACTATAAGGTATATCTTGATGACATAATTCAAGCCATAGAAAAGATAGAAGAATACACAACCGAAGCATCATATAAAGAATTTATTGACAACAGCATGATGATTGACGCAACTATCCGAAACCTGGAGATTATCGGAGAAGCTGTAAAGAATATATCTCCAGACGTTAGAAAGAGATGCCCGGAAGTTGAATGGAAGAAAATAGCGGGGCTTAGGGATATACTCATCCACACATATTTTGGAGTAAATATGGAGATAATATGGGATATTGTCAAGAACAAATTGCCAGAATTGGTAAATGCCATCCGGAAACTCGCAAAAGACGATGATTCTAACTAACCAGAATAGCCACTTTTCCAGGAATCGCCTGCGCTGCCTTAGGCTCTGTTGAATCCTCTGCAGCGATTATTTCCACCTTGCAGCCAAACTCCTGACCAAGCCTGTCTTTTTCCTTTTGCAGTGCATGAAGCTCTGTCTCCTGGTCAAGGACAGTCTCAGGAAGCTTGCTCATGTCTTTTAATATTCTCGGCACAAGCTGGCTGATTTCCTTGGAATGCTCCTTAACCATCACAGCCTTTATCAAAGCGCCCTGGTCTCTGGTCTTTTCAAGCTCAATTTTAAGCTTCTCAAAAACAGAATATTTCCAGGAGGCAGAAACAAAGACTTTCAATTCCTTTGGATTCTCAATCCTTGCGAGCTCAAGAATTTGCCGAATATCTCTGATAGTGGAAGCGACAAGCTCTTCTCTTGCCTCAATCCTCAAGTCTATCCTTGAATCGTCGTGGACAGGCCACTTCTCAAGCGAGACAAAAGGCTTGTTCCCGATATGCTGCCACAATTCCTCGCAAATGTGAGGGGTAAAAGGGGCAAGCAGAACAAGGAGCTTTTCAACAGCATCACTGCTGACTTGCTCCTGCTGGTTCAGATAGTTGGCAAACTGCATGATGCTTATTAGGGCCTGGTTGTACTTGAAAGACTCGATTGACTGGGTCACTTCTTTTATTGTCTTGTGAAGCCTGCTCTCCTGGTTTGCAAAAGACTTCTTTACAATTTCTTTCTCTTTCACCATTAAGTACAACTTGTTTAGGAAGCGGTATGCGCCTTCAACACCCTTGTCATCCCACTCCATGTCCTTTTCAGCAGAAGCTACAAACAAGAGGAAAAACCTTGCAGTGTCTATCCCATACCTATCAGCAATCTCTTCCTGAGTCACAACATTGCCCTTTGACTTACTCATAACAGAACCATCCTTATGCAGCATCCCCTGGTTGAACAATCGCTTGCACGGCTCATCAAACTTCAACAAGCCAATGTCACGCAGGAATTTCGTGAAAAAGCGGAAATAGATAAGATGCATTGTGGCATGCTCTTTTCCGCCAATATATGTATCAATAGGCATCCAATAAGAAGCCTTTTTA
>JBDRIZ010000093.1:0-24048 GCA_043815525.1 Candidatus Woesearchaeota archaeon | reverse complement strand
GTTTGCAGGATTCTCCGCGACTGTCTTTATCTTTGCTGGGAATGATTTCTTCTCCTTTATGTCGTAGACGTTGACTGTGTCAGAAAGAAGCACGCGCACCTTCCTGTTGTTCCCTGCAGTGCGTATGCTTTTTATTTTTTTCTCTCCTATCTTGGTGTGGGTGGGAGGCCTTCCCATGTCAGACTTTCTTTTCTTTCTGAAGTCCTTGTACTTTGCTCCTGTCTGCTTCTGTTTTGACTTGAACTGGCTGACTGCCATGCTGTCGAGAAATTATGAGTGCTTTATAAATGTTTACCTTCAGATCAGGTTTGTGACCCTTATTGTCCTCCTTTGTCGGTTTCTTGACTTATGTTAGGCCTGGTTTGGAATTTTTCCTGAATGCCTGTTGAATGGTTTATCGCCTCTCAAAGACCTGGCTGGGGTCTGAGTTAACTCATCGTAGGGAAATAGTTTCTGGATAACACAAAACTCGAGTGAACCACAAGATTTAAAAAACAATCTGGAATCCTTGAGATACTATGAATCATTGCAGTTCCTGCAAGAAGAGCATAACAAACAGCAGAGGCTCGGTAGTATTCAAGTGCCCTCAGTGCAAGAAGACAGATATTGTGAGGTGCAAGCACTGCAGGCAGACAGTCGTGAAATATGCCTGTCCTGAATGCGGGTTTGTCGGCCCAAACTAACATGGCGCAGCTAGTTGTTTCTATGAAGATCATGCCTGAGAGCCCGCAGGTAAAACTGGAGATGGTCGAGGAAAAGGTAAATCACCTCGTAAGGGAGTTCGGCGGCAATGTCGGAAAGGTGGAGTTTGAACCGATAGCGTTTGGTCTGAAAGCAATGCTTGTTATTTTTCTGATGGACGAAAGCCTTGGCTCGACAGATGCGCTCGAGGAGAACGTAGAGAAACTGGATGGAGTGCAGTCTGCGGAAGTCACAGATGTGCGCAGGGCAATAGGCTAAAGATTTCTAATCAGACTCTCAAGCTCTTCTTCAGTGGCAGCAGAACGTATGGAATGCTCGCGGAAATGGGTCTGGCTGCATGGATGCGACTTTGCCAGCTCACTTAAGAGAACAGCTGTCTTTGGCAGCCTGAGATTTCTCTTTTTGCAGAAATCATGCAGGTCATAGAATCCAACCACTCCAATACTGGCTTCTGCAGCTATATGCCTTACAATCACTGCAAGGCTGTGGTCGAGCAAGTAGGCTTTTTTTGCGATAAGGCATGCCAAATCATTGTCCCAGAGTGTGCCAAGCCACATCGGGCCAAAAGAGTCATAAAATCCTTGGCTGGCAAGCAATGCGTCAGCAGCACCCTTGCCGTAAGAGCACCTGAAAAAAACCCTCATGTAGTGGTCTTTTGAGTATGAGTAAATTGGGACAAGGGCCAGGGCATACTGTGCTGCGACAAGTTGGACTTTCCTTATCAGAATCCGAATCCCTGCTTCGTGCATCATATGATTATGCAGCGGAACAGCCCAATACTTGCGCATGCAAGACTTTTGCGACTGGCCGCAGAGGCTTGCAGTGTCTGTTGCAGTAACTGCGAGGATGGCATTGCGCTTCAAGCGCCTGATTGCAGAATCAAGAAAAGGGTTTGGAGTGCCAAACGGGTCTATGTCAATATAGTCAAATGGTTTCTGCGACCTTAGGAATGTGTTCGCGTCGCTGCAAAAAACCTCGCACTTTGATGTGATGTTATTTAAGGCAAGGTTTGTTTTCATCTGCATCACCGCACTGCTCTTTAAGTCACCCATGACCACACTTTCAATTTTTTCCTCATCCAACTCCTTTAGCATCCGGATTCCCCTTATTCCGCTTGCTGCCAGCGGCAGGCACACAGACATGTTGATATCAGGTATACATGAAAGAATGTGTATTGAAATATCCCTGTTGTGCTTCATCACAGGATTGTAGAATACAGGCATCCTTCTTGAGACCTGCCCTGAATCAGGAACCTCAATAACAGCCTCTCCCTCACTGAGTCTCATCAATGGAGAAGAATGATGTGATTATATATTAAACTCACGCAGCAACCCTTTGCCTCTGGACAGGGGTGCACGCAACCGTCTCGTCAACAAGGATGCTGTCCACCAGGCGCCTGTAGTCCTCTGCCCCGCTTGACTTTGGAGCATATGTGAAGATGGACTTCATTGCCCGGGGTGCTTCCCTTATCTTTGAGTTGAGCCTGACAGGATCTGAGACTATTTCGTAGTACTCGTCGCGCATCTCTGAAAGGACTGTCCTGCATATCTTATTGCGCGAGTCATACATTGTTGGTACAATCTTTGTTACTTTCAGCTCATGGCCTGAGTGGTTCTTGAAATCTCCAACTGTTACAAGCATCTTCCTTAAGCCGTCAAGGCCCAAGGGGTCTGATGTTGTGGGGATTATCAATTCGTCAGCAAAGAGCATCGCATTCTGCGAGAGCACGCCCACAGACGGCGGGCAGTCTGCTATGCAATAGTCATAACCCTTAATGCCGCGCATCTTGTCGCTTAAGACTATCGCTCCCTTGGGATTCTTGTATAGTACAGCCTCGACACCGCGCATGTCCTTGCTGCTCCTGATGACATCAAGGTTCTTGCCCACATTGGAGACGCATTCTGCAATGTCTGCACCGTTAGTCAAGAACTCAAACATGGTCTTCTTGTACTCCTTTGTCGGAAAATATGTGGCAACGTGGCCTTGGGGGTCCAGGTCAAGCAGCAGCACTCTCTTGCCAGCAATGGCAAGACCTGATGCGAGATTGATGGCAGTGGTAGTCTTTGCAACACCGCCTTTCTGATTCAAGATACATATCTTTCTCATGACACGACCTCCTTTCGACGAGAGTATACAAAATAGGCAACTGGTATATAAAGATTTCTAGTGTCCAGAATCGGATGTCTGATTAGATAATCAGAACATGCCTATACTCGCGCGTACGAAAGCTGTCATGGTTGTAGCCTGAAATCTGCATCAGGTACAGCCCGACAGGCGCATCATAAGGTATGTCAATCAAGAGCACCTTTGACTGCTTGCTGTCATCGTCAAGGACAAACTGCCTTGTGCTATAGGATAGGCCAAGATCAGGAATGAAGGCTGTGAAGCGGACGTTCTCAAGGTTATAGTTTGCCTCGTTGATTGCGTTAACATAAACCACAAGCTGGGATCCCCTTTCAGCAAACTCATCGAACCGAATCTTTCCAAGAGGCTCGAAGCCAATGCCGATTACAAAAAGTGACAACAACAGCGCAATTGCAGGCCCTCTCATCCTAAACCCTCCCAAATGATACTATCATGTAATGGCAATTGCTATAAAAAAATATCTGTGCTTTAGAATCTACTTCCTCATATAGACGTTCCTGCATGGGAAAGCGATCTCTATGCCCTGCTTGTCGTATTCCTTCTTTAGCGCCTTGATGAACTCGTGCTTCACCAGGTACTGGTCAACAAAAGTGCCGACCCTCAAGATCACGCTCAGGCTGATGTTGCTGTCTCCAAACTCGTTACAGCGGATGAAAGGCTTATGGTCCTTAATTGCGCCAGTGACTGTTTCCTGGATGTCTGTTGCCACGCTGATTGTGACCTTTTCAACCTTCTCAAGGTCACTTGAGTAAGCAACCCCCACAGGTATAACAAGAGACATCTCTTTCTTCTTAAAATAATAGTTGGTGACTATTGACTGCGAGAGCTTTGCGTTCGGAATAACTATATAATTGTCCGGCAAGGTGCGTATCCTTGTTGTTCGCCAGCTGATATCATCTACATAACCTTTCAAGCCAGACTCCAACTCGATGTAATCGCCAACTTTTATTGACTTGTCACTCAGGATGTAAAACCCTGCAAAAAAGTTACCAAGAGTATCCTGCAGCGCAAGTGCGACAGCAAGGCCGCCAATGCCAAGGCCTGCCAAAAGAGGCGAAATCTCTATGCCCAGGTACTTAAGGACTATCATTCCTGCCAGAACATAAAGGACGATGTCAAAAATCCTCTTGAAGACTGACAAGTACTTGTTATCCATTTCTGACTTTGTCCTTGCTGCAATCTCCGTGCCATACCATGTGAACAGCACATTGATAAGGCGGACAAAGGCATAGAACGCAACTATTATTACAAGGACCACAGCAACCTTATCTATGTTTTTTGAGTACGGAACAAGATAGTGAACTGACTCAGCAGCAAGATAAAGACCGACCAGCAGGATAGCGAGAAATATAGGCCTTTTCAGGGCAGCCACAATATCATCATCAAGGCGAGTCTTTGTCTTTTGCGCAAGCCGGTGCACAAATGTTGCAAGTGTCCAGTTGAAAACCTTGCTAATGACAAGGGAAGCCACCAATATTATTACTGCTCCAATAAGGTCATACTGCGTCAAGAAGTTTAGCGGCCCCAAGTCAATCATAATTTTTCAGGAGAGCCATGTCATTTAAATAATTTATGAAAAAAAGTATCCTGATGGACAGGCTGTGTCCTATTTCAGCACAGCAGACTGCCGGGTGATGCCCAGTTGTTAATGCAGTCGAATTCCAACAGTTTTTGACTGATTGGATTCTTTAGCAGTCAAAAGCTAGCTTTTGAATGTCTCTCACCACGGCAATTTTTCAATCAAAACCTTTATATATCAAACAGTCGGAAAACACACTGAAAAGAGGGTCAAGGGACTTTGCGAAAGAAAGGACAGGTGACCGTATTTATCATTCTTGCAATAGTCATGATAATCTCTGCAGCGCTATTCATATATGTCAGGTACAGTGGGGGAATATCTGAAGAAGAGAAGATTCCACGGATAAAAGAAGTGCCTGTTGAGTTCCAGCCAATAAACGGATTCATAGAAAACTGCCTGACGCAAGTGGCCACAGACGCTCTTGAGAAAATTGGCCAAAGAGGAGGATACATAGACCCTGTTAGCCACGGAATAGCAACCAACTACCACGCGCCAACAGAGGCTGACGCAGTAAGCTTTGGAACCGGAAGTGACCTGATAATACCCTACTGGTACTACTTGAAAAGCGAGAACACCTGCAGCGGAACATGCCTTCTCAAGCATGGAAGGCCAAACCTCTACAGAAGCCAGGGAGAGCCGTCAATTGAGGGCCAGATTGACAGGTACGTCGCAGAAAAATTCGGTTCTTGCCTGGCGAACAGGGATGAGCTTGCTGACCAGGGCTACACAGTCTCGAGCACAGGGCTTGCGAGAGTGGAGACAAACGTTTTCGCGAGGGACGTGGGAATATACATCGAGCATCCTGTTGTTGTCACAAGAGGTGACAGGACTCATACTCTGCAAAACTTCTTTGTAAGGATTCCTGTCAGGCTAAAGGAGATATACAGCCAGGCAACACAGCTAACAAACCTCGAAAGCCAGTACAAGTACCTTGAGTCGCACTTCTCAAACCTGATAGTTGCGTATTCAAGGCTGGATCCAGCAATGCTTCCGCCAATGGCAAGGACAGACTTTGACTTCGGGCCTGGAGTCATGTGGTCAGAACAGGTCGTGAAGCTGAGGGTGCAGGAGTTGCTCGCAAAGGACATGCAGCTCTTGCAGGTGCAAGACTCCCTCAACTGGCACAACTACAACACTGGAAAGGAGCTTGGCGACGGATTGTATAATATAGGAATGCTCATAACAGTTAACCAAAGCTACCCTGACTTTGAGGTCGCGTACAGCTACCTTGACTTCTGGCCGATATACTTCAGCCTCAACTGCCCTGGAGCGATATGCAGGCCAGAAAGCATATCAAGAAACATCATGGCGCTTTTCGGAATGCAGTCATACAAGCACCTCTACGATGTGTCGTTTCCAGTCATGGTCACAATCTCAGACCCTGCAGCGCTCAATTATAGGGGTTATGACTTCCAGTTCATGCTTGAAGCGAACTTTCGGGATAACAACCCAATGAACAGGACATATGTTGCGCTTGTCAGCGAAATGCCAGGCCAGGAATCAATGCTCTGCGACATAGACAACAGAAACTCTGGTAACATAACAGTCACTGTAACTGACTCGATTGCTGATGAAGGACTGGACAAAGCTGAAGTGGTTTATAGCTGCGGGGAGGAAAGCTGCTCGATAGGAAAAACAGAAAAAGGAACCCTGTCTGCCAGATTCCCAGTCTGCATGGGAGGCATAGCAAGCGTGCTCAAACCCGGATACATTGGGAAAGCAAGGTGGCTGAACACAAGGCTTGCAATAGAAGACACCTTGAGCTTTGAGCTGGCGCCAATACTGGAAATAAACATGACAATACAAAAATACAGCCTTGTGAAGACAGACAGCTGGCGCATATCAAGCGTTCCCTACGAGCTTGAAGATGGCGAGACAGCAGTGCTCTCACTCACAAGGATGGGCAAACTCGGAGAAGAGGGCTACTCCACATTCAAGGAGTACAAGCCATCAGATGGAATTGTCACCATTTCGCTTGCTCCAGGAGAGTACAAGGTGAGCTTGGACTTCCTTCTAAACAAAAAGATAATCATACAGCCCGAGAAAAAGGAATTCAAATCAGGATTGTTCAGCAAGAAGACAATGTATGTGCCCCCAACACCGATGACCATAGACGAGCCAGTCGCAATAGGCGGCCTCAACGGAAACTACACATTCCTGGCTGGGGATATTGCGCAGGGAGAAATCACCATTTACGGCTGCGCAGTCGAGATAGGAAAAGTTGCTGACCCGAAACTTGACGACCTCAACCTGCTAAGCCAAAAAGAGCAGTTCTCAACAGAATACAAGGATCTGCTTGCTCCGAGGTTCTCATGAAAGCAGCAGCTATTCTGATGATATTCCTGGTGGTGATGATTCCCCTCCATGTCTCAACAGTCTATGCTGACAGCCAGCTGGCCATGCGAAAGGCAGAAGGAAAGGACGGCTTTGGAACAGGAGGCGAGGCATACAGGAGGGGAGAGGACCTTCTCACAATAGAAGTGACTGCTTTAGTTGAAGGAGACACGCAGCTCACAGCAGACCAGGTCAGGATTTATGCAGGCGGCGCAGAGATACCATTTGACTCCTGCTCAGGCCAGGCATGCACATACACAGAGGAAGGCTACAGCAGCGGAAGCTATGACTACCAGGTAAGGCTTTATGATGACTCGGGAAATGCTCTTCGCGCACTAGACCTTGTGGTTGTCACAGACAGGGGAAAGGCGCAAGTCAGTTCGCTCGCCATAGTGCCGACGATTTCGTCTGACGGAAGGGTCAAGCTGCAGTACAGGGCGCAAGACTACGGCTCATCGCAAAGCGACACAAGGTACTGCGTCGGAGTGCAGAAAATTGAGTTCTACAAAGGCGATCTTGCAGGACAGCTCATCCAGACAGTCAGTGTGGATGAGCCTTTCCAGTGCACTGTGCAGGGAGAGGAGGAGTATCAGGATACTGCAACAAGCGGCCAGGTAAGGATTTGCGCAAAGGCGACAGATTATTTCGGCCAAAGCCTGGGCTCAAGCTGCGCTCAATTCGATGTTGACAGGACAGCCCCTCAGGCAAGAAAAAGCATGCTCCTCAGGTCTGACAATCGCAAGCCGCTAAGGTACATTGCATCCCAGCCAGTGGAAGCAGTCTTTGTCATGAACATCAGCGGAACAGACATACTTGGCGACACAGTATTAGCAGACCTCTCAATGCTTAGCGACTACATCTCATACAGCAATGTCAGCCCGTCAAGAATGTATGTTTCAGGCTCAAACACCATTATGGAATGGGACACGACAGTCCATCTTGATAAGACAAAGACAGCAATTATCAGGGTGTATGGGCAGGACAAGGCAGGAAACAGCATCACTCCTTCCAGCGCAAGCGTGCAGATACAGTACGACACAACAGGGCCAAAAGCCACTGGGTTGAATACTGCAAGCGGCACAAACACGATAGGAGGGACAATCAGGATCCTGGCAACAATGCAGGAAAACCCAGGAAACCTTGAGAACGCAAACATCTACCTTGACATGACTGGCCTTGGGCTTGGAATAGAAAAAGCAGACAGCTGCACAGGAAGCTATGTTTGCGAGTGGAACAGGACTATCAATGTTGGAAACGCTGTTTCTGCAACTCTTACAATAACCACAGAAAGCACAGATGACCTTGGCAACAGGATGCAAGACACATTTGCAGCTGATCTCACAACAGACACTGCAGCGCCGAGGATAAGGAAAATAGTCGTCGCACCTGTGCACGGTGAAATGGAAGTGCCTGGAGTGAACTATACTGCAAGAGGAGACAGGCTGACAATATATGCAAACATCTCAGACGCAAGCGCTGTTACAGCAAAAGCAGACTTATCAGCAGCAGTGACTGGAGCCTCAAACGAGCTGGGGGACTGCCAGGAGACAGAGTCAGGTTGGGAGTGCATGTGGAACACAGACTCAATCACAACAAAAGGGCCGAAAAATGTGCCTCTAAAATTCATGTTCCAGGACGCCTTGGGTAATGTGCTGCAAAACACCACATCCCTTTACATAAGCGGGGTTATCAATGGCACAGCAGATTACTGGACACATAATGTCACGTGCAGCCCAAGGCTTGTGGACAGGCAGATAACAACTCTTGCAGAGCAGAAGGTTTACTGCAGGGTGAGGCTTGAGCCTCTTGTCTCAGGAATCAGCACAGCGAGCTTTGACTTTGATCCTGCAGGCTGCATCGGCGTAAACGACAGCATGAAGTATGTCAAGAAGGTGACGATGCTGAACAGCTTCAGGAACTCGACAGACGTGTACTTCAGGTGGCAGCTCAAGACAACAGAGATGAAGGTGAACGAGCTGACAACCTACTGCCTGCTGAAAGTCTACACTGTCGCGAACAACAACAAGGGAAGCTATGTGATTGCTAATCCTGACATATTGAATGTCACGACAACAATACAGTTCTACAACAATCCTCTGGGAGATTACGCAGACAGCGTTGACAGCCTGATTGAAGGCGTGAAGAACGACGTGACAGTCAAGATGCAGTGGATATCTGACTTTAGGAAATACATGCAGATGGGCCAGACGATCTGCTCTTTCCTGTCAATGCTTAACAAGGTTGTCGCAATCTACAACATGTTTGTAGCAGTCCTTGCAGCAGCAGAAAAAGGAGTGTGGTATATCAAGCCAGCAAGATACTCCCAGCAAGCCACGACTCAAATATTAGATTATTCAAAAGAGGGCATGATTGCTAAAACATACGAAGTCTGCGCGTGGGTCAGCTGCGACAGGTTCATCTTCGACAAGTTATACAAGGAGTTCCAGGAATACATTAACAATTTGCTGTCATCCATCCAAGGCTTGCAGGTCATGCCCCATCTGGCACAAGGCACAGGATACGGATCATTGTGGCCTGCAACGCCAAGAGACAGCCTTATTCTGAGCCTTGGATTTGGCTGCATCCCCGGAATAATTGACGGGCTTGAGAAGTGGAGGCAGATACAGTGCAACTACGGAGTATGCCTGAGGGACAGCGTGAAGAACGGAATACCCATAAAGGTTTGCGAAGACCAAAAAGAGTACCTTGAATGCAAATACCTATCGGGGGAGATTTTCCAGATACTGCCATATGCCACATCCTTCAAGAACATGCTGGGGACAGCAGCAGGGTTATTGTCTGACCCTTGGGTTTTGGCATTTGGCATTAATACTGCGGTATTTTGCTACTTAATATTTGAGCCCCCCCATAGCCACATCATGTGCATAATTGGAAAGGTAATCAAGGAGTTGATGAGGCTGTTCCAGGACGTAGAGAATGCGTCAAACTCATGGAAAAACTCATTCAAGCCTGCAAACGACATGTGCGCAATGCTACTGGAAGAATGAAAAGCTTTAAAAATGTATAAATAAATTGTACAATTGTACAAGAAAAATGAACAATATCATTGAAAGGATAATCACATCATGTGCGAGAAGGAGTGTGCTAACCCTATTTTTGAAGAATCCAGATTCAAGATACTACCTGAGGGAGATTGCGAGGATTACAGGAGAGCATGTCAACGCAATATCAAAAGAGACAACAATGCTCAGGGAGATAGGATTCTTAACAGAGGAGAAGGTTGCAAACCTGTGCTATTACATGGCAAACAGGGATTTTGTGGTCTTTGAGGATTTAAGAAAAATGTTCCTGAAGCTAGACCCAATCGAGCAGGAGATATCAGAAGCAATGGGCAAGGCGCAGGCTATTTTCAGGAAAAACCTGACATCAATAGTGCTTTTCGGCTCGTACGCCAGAAACGAGCACAAGGAGTACTCTGACATTGACATGCTGATTGTGTGCAAGAATCTGCCTGAAGACTGGAGGAAGAGGGACGCAATCTCACTGGACATTGGAAAAGTGTCGCGGAAGTACGGCAGGGCAGTGCATACAACCCTGGCAACTGAAGATGAGATATACTACTCTGTAAGGGATGGAGCGCCACTCCTCTTGGAGGTTGCAACAAGCAACAGGATAATGCATGACACAGGGTTTTTCGCAAAACACATGGAAACATTCAGGAAGAACATGAAAGAGTGGAAGGCAAGAAAATTGGACAAATATGCATGGGAGGTGCCTGGGCTTGCAATCAAGACATAGGGAGATATGTGCAGCCCTGATGATTGAGGCAGATGACGACTTCAAGGCAGCAGAAACGCTCATGAAGGCAGGATTCCACAGCAAAACAGTATATTACTGCCAGCAAACAGTGGAAAAAGCGCTGAAGGCAGCTCTTGCCATGAACGGCATAACAATAACAGATGAGCACATGGTTTCAGGGCATTTCAACCTATTATTCTCAAGATTCAACCAGCTCAAGGGAGTAGTGGAGAACGCCGAGACACTGGAAGCCCAAGGCAGCAAACCGAGATATCCAATATTTGGGGATCCAGTCAATGAGATATGGATTCCAAGCCAGAAATACAAAGGAGCAGACTGCCAAAAAGCAATCAAGACTGCAAGATTCGTGCTCGAAAAGATCACAGCATTCCTAAAGGAAAAATACGGAGTGAAGGCATGACATCATTTGAAATCCATACCAAGAAGTACGAGTTGTTCAGAAAGGATGCTGAGAACAAAGAAAATTCAGACATGACCCGGATAAATGCCTATTTTGAAGCATGCTTCCACTTAATTGAGGCATGCGCAGCAATCCGGGACATACACATCAACAAGCACCAGGAAGTAAGAAAAGCTTCTGAGCAGTACGACATATTTGGGGAAAAAACCAGGGACATGTGGAACAGATTTCAGGAGCTTGAGAACAGGATAAGGCCTGCACAATCCTACGGAGGCAGGATAAATGGCGAACAGCTTGCCAAGGCAAAGGCTATCGCAACTGAAATTTTTTGCACCTGTGAACCCATAATTGACGGATTTCGCAAAGAAAAAAGCACGAAAAGCACTGAAAAAGGCCTTTCGCACAAGCCAGAACACGAAAATGCAGAAGGACTATAGGGATATGGTATATGAATTTGCCAGGAAGGCAGCAGATTTTGGCACTGTGAAGGCAGTTATACTATTTGGCAGCGTCGCACGCGGCAATGCTGACAGAAGGTCAGATATTGATATGCTGATTGTGCTTGACAAAAAATCCAGAGAGGAAGATGCGCTTTTCAGGCTGTCGCAGGAGATTGGAGCAAAACATGACAGGACAATACAGACAGTGTTCTCAGAAAAAGGCTACAACAGCCTTGACAGAAAGTTTGTGGAGACAATACTCAAGGAAGGGATTATGCTGTATGGGGCAATACCCTGGGTGAAGCATGGCAAGCTGCTGCTTGAGCCCCACGCAATATTCACCTACAAATCAACAGAAAAAATATCAAGAATACTGCACGGGTACAGGACAACCAAGGTATACAAGAGGAAGCTTTACAGAAGCGAGTCCGAGGGCCTGCTTAAAAAGCACAGGTGCAGACTGCTGGGCAGGGGAGCATTCATCACTGCACACTCCAGCGCGAGCATATTTCAAGACCTGTTCAAAGAGCACAAAATAAAGCACTCCAGAAGAGACATCTGGCAGACAGCAGTGATAGGAAATCAAGATGAAACAAAGTAAAGATTACAGGAAACCTGACGCTGGGCACGCTATTGAAAAAGCAAGATTCGTGCCCGAAAAGATCACAGCATTCCTAAAGGAAAAATACGGAGTGAAGGCATGAAAAGATTTTGGATTGGGATAGTATTCATCGCAGCAGCACTCGCAGTACCTATAGTGATGTTCACTACTGATAATAAGATAACTGGGATGGCAAGTTGTAGCTTGCCAACAAATTACCCAAGAAGTGCGCAATACTACATATGCAGCGGCACTACACCAGTATACTACACCATAACCGATGGTGGTGTAGTTGTTACCGGTGAATCAGGGCAAACCAGTAGAATAACTTATGAAGAATGGTATGGATTCATGGACACTGCTACTGAAATTCCAGCATCCTCAACCGTTCCTACTCCTTCCATAAGTACCACAGAAACAGAAAGTGGAAGCCAAACCCAACCACAGCCAAGCGCACCTGCGACTCCAAAGCCGACAGCTACGGCGAACCAACCACCTGAATCACTCACAAACCCACCAGACGCAGACTATTTTGTTGATGATGTATATGAGCGCATTTATTTCAAGGAAGATGGTGGAAGTATCTCCTATTGGGACGGAACTGGTTGGAAGCCATCAATTTATGCAAACAGGGACGATTTTATTCGATATTTAAATAGCAATGGTTTGAAATTGATGGCCTATAGCCCTTATAATCTCAATTATGAGCTTGAGGCCTCACCTGAAGAGAAGACACCAGGGATACCTGCTTACGATGATACCCTATTTGATGGTGCTACAATAGTAGACTCCCAGACAGCAGGTGATGAAGAGTTGGGAGTAGACGACCGTTTTGCAATCGCCAACAGAATAGGTTGGCCAATTGCTCAACAAGAGACTAACAAGCTCCAGCAGCAGAATGCAGAGAGACTTGGACTTGCCTGCAATGGAGATACTTGCAAGAGCACAGACAGCAAAGATAATGCAGAATACTTCCTCTTGAAGGATGGGACAGTGCTGAAGGTGAATACCGAAGGCGATGGCTACTCCCTCGCAGTGCAGGATTACTCTGGAAAAAAATTCGAGACAATCGGAAACTACAAAGTAGAACAAAAAAACGGGCTTTTGTTCTTCACAAACACCAAGCGCAACACTGGTAAGAAAAGCGATTCGCCTGACAACTATGTAGTCATTGAAGGAGAGTTGCACAAAGGAAATTCAGTAAGAACTGAAGATGGAACAGTAATATCTGAGATTATGATGGATGACGATAAATACCATACAGTGAAGACAACAGCTGACGGAAAAAGCCAGGTAGTAGGGATAAGCGGCGAATACGTTGATTACAAGACATTCTTGAGATACCAGAAATTCGGCAAACTTATGCAGGATTGGCAGTCAGACATCGCAGCAGGCCAGTACATAAGCATACTCTTTGGCACGCAGAACTCTGCTTGGAGAAAGACCTGGGATGAGTTCTTTATCCATAATGTGCTCGGAAGCGTGATATCAGGCAGATGGGAGGAGTCGCTCTGCCACCACTGGATCGAAAAAGCTCCTGGAGGAGCGCTGTACATAACAATACCTGACGGTACAAACCTTGTCGGGATAGGGGCGTTTGTCGCAGCAGAGAGAACAGAGCTTTATTTTGAGAATGCAAGCGGCCCGCAAAGAGAGTACTATTACAAGATAAACATGTACGCAAAAAATCCTGAAAAGGCAAGCAGGGTCGGCCAGGCATATGAGCAGGACATGGACTTCAACGTGCAGCTCATCGGACAAAAGACAGTCAGCCTGTTCACAACAAACCAGCATGTCGGGCCTGGAGAGAGCTTTATCCGCACAGGAACAAAGGTTATAGTGAAGGAAAGCAAGACACGCTACGACACCATATGCATGAAATTCACAAGCAGCATATTCACTGCAAATGGAGAGGATGTCTCAGAGGTCTGCAACTCGATTGCCACATATGCAGGGGGAGCGACCAGGATGCAGATAATAACAGAAGATGGAAAAACTGCTGGAGGCAGCGGTGAAGAGACAAACCCAATATGAGCTTCTATCAAGTGCTGAAAAAGACTGTTCTTGGAATTGACGCAAGAGTGTTGAGGGCAAGCCTGTACGACCTATTGTTCTACGCGTCAAGCTTTGCTGTTTTGGCAGTCTGGAACAGGCTTGTTATGAAAAGGTATCTTGCAGCCCAACTCAACTTCGCTGACATGACGCCTGGGCTTGTCTCTGTTGCTGCAAAGTCAGCGCAGGATTTCCTGATATTCATCATACTCTCATTCATATTCTTTGTCATCATCTTTGTTTTGGCCTACTCCCTTTTTAGGGGACAGATGTGGCTGTCCTTGCTAAAAAGGAAGATGAACTGGACATTCTACTGGAAATACAGCTTGTTCAACCTTGCATGGTATGCAGGATGGACCCTCATCCTGATAGCAGGCCTGTTGGTTCTCAAGCCAGGAGCAAGCGTAGCATTGCTTGTGCTCGCAATATTATTGATGATACACTTTGGATGGGTAATCAATATTGAGTTTGCAAAAAAGCCAGGCATGCCAGCAGTCATAAGCGGTTTTTCCAAGGCTCTAAGTATGCGCAAATTCATTCTTCCTTATGTGATGATATTGTTGGGATACTTGATTGTGCTTGTTTTCGGAAAACTCCTTGAGATTTTCCCAGTCAAACTTGACTACGGTCTTTTCGCAATTTTTGTGGCAGTGGCAATAGTATACACAGGCTGCGCGAGGCTTTACATAATCAACATAGTCAGATGAAAAGAGGTCAGATCACAATTTTTGTGATAATCGGGATAATCATAGTGATAGGAATCTTCTTCTATGTCTACCTTAAGCACAGGACAACAGTGTTCACTCCAGGAGTTGTGGTGCCAGAAGATGTTGTGCCTGTGCAGCAATTCGTGCAGAACTGCCTGCACGAGACAGCAAGGGACGCGATTATAAGGCTTGGCCTGCAGTCTGGGTTTATTACAATACCTCCAGATATAGACAGGATGCCGTCAAGCTACATGGCAGTCGATTCCTACGGCCTGCTGAAAAAGCCCTACTGGTACTACAGGGGCCAGGAGAGGATACCAACAATAGACTACATAAGATACCAGGTAAGGGAGCACGTGCAGGAAAACCTTGCAGGTTGCGTCAACAACTTCAACGAATTCAGGACAAAATTCAGAATAGTGGCAGGCACGCCAAAGGTTGCTGTTGAACTGGGAGACAAGTCTGTTCTCGTGGAAGCAGACTTTCCGATAGAGATATGGGACCTAAAGCAGAGAAAGATTACAGACATAAGGAATTTCAAGGCAGAAGTGCAGGTGAGGCTTGCAGCAGTGTATGATCTTGCAAGGAAGATAATGCAGGCCCAGCATGACCAAAAGTTCTTCGAGAACATAACAATTGACCTGATGGCATCAAACCCTGACATCCCATTCACAGGACTGGAGCTGCAGTGCGGAGCGCTCACCTGGCAACAAGAGGAAGTAAAAAGGCAGGTGCAGGAGATTCTCTACTATAATATCCCAAGGATACGGGTGGACAACACCAACTACGCAAGCTTTGAGGCAAAGCCGTCAGTGTACAGAAAGTTTTCCGAATTCACGATGGAAGACATAAACGAGGGAAACCTTCCGTCAATCAGCCAGCCAAGCGACGCATATGAGTACAACCATTTCCTTATCGATGCCGGAAGCACTGACCGGAGCCTCAAGGCAAGGTTTGTGTACAGGCCTGAGTACGGAATGGACTTTTTTGCGTTGCCATCAAGAGATGGATTGTTGAGAAGCGACCTTGTAAAGGGCAACGCAGAATTCTTAAGGTTCCTCTGCATAAACCTATACCACTTCGTCTACGACATCAACTACCCAATAGAAGTCTTGGTCAGAGACGACAGCTCTTTTGGCAACGAGGGATACGTATTCAGCTTCGCCTTTCCAGTGACAATATACCACAACGCAGCAGACAGGACTGAGCGCGGGCCGATGATATTCGAGACCAGGATGCCTGCAGAGGGATACTGCGAGAACCTTGGAACAGAGGAGTACCAGATAACAGTGTATGGCAACTACGAGGGATACACAGATATGGAGCTTCCTGATGTCGAGCTCGAATACGAGTGCCTCACAAACAAGTGCACGCTTGGCAAGACAAAATCTGACAGCGGCTCGTACATGCTGAGGACAAGGCTGCCAGAGGGATGCAGCGCGCCATACATAATCGCAAACAGGACAGGATATGTGACGACCAGAAAGCAGCTCACAGAAGGCCGGATGGCGATGCATATGAAAAAACTAAAAGACCTCAAATTCACTGTTGCAAAGCATGTCTACCTTGAGACAGGCAAGTCCTTAGGCAGTGCAG
This sequence comes from Candidatus Woesearchaeota archaeon, assembly GCA_043815525.1. Classification (GTDB taxonomy): domain Archaea; phylum Nanobdellota; class Nanobdellia; order Woesearchaeales; family JAZDKJ01; genus JAZDKJ01. Next base: position 7,712 of record JBDRIZ010000093.1, on the reverse strand, counting down.
AAGAGCTTGGTGAAGGTGAGCGGGCAGTGATCACAGTCAATTTGTTGAATGGAACGCACAGGCAGTACGGCCACTACCCGTACCAGAACTCAAGCAATTATATCAGCCTTGTGGAGGATGCTGCAAGCTATTCAATCGAGATTGCGCTCCTAAAAGAAGGAGAATATGTCGGAGGTTACAGCATCGATTCGTATGCATTCAGCAACGTTCAGAACGCAGACACAATCGAGTTCCACGTCGTGGAGTACAGGCCTGCGCCAATAACAAAGCAAGACCAGGCAGAGATGTCATACTACCTGTCAGAGGGAAGCTACAAGAAGGAGATAAAACCTGTGCTGAGATGAAAAAACTAATTTCATTGTGGATGGCTGAACTCATAGTCCTCTTGCCGTTGAGCATGGCATTTTCCATATATGTGGATCCAGTCCCTGTGCAGGAGGTGAACTATGACTCTGCAAAGGTTGTCTGGAGGACAAGCGTGCCGGCACTAGGCTCAGTAAACTACGGTCTTTTGTCAAATAGCCTTGACAAAAGAGCAGAAGAGCAATCGCTGGTAACAGACCATGAGGTCAGGCTTTTTCCACTATTGAACAACACAAGGTACTATCTCGAGATAGTCTCGACTGACAGCACAGGAACAAGCGTTGTCTCAAGAAGAAACAGCCTGGCATACGAATTCAAGACTCTGCAGACACCTGACAATATTGCTCCAAAATTCGCGACAGCAGTGGTAATCGCAATACCGAGCGAGACAACAGCAGCATTCAGCTGGACAAGCAGCGAGGCTGCAAGCACAATCATCTACTACGGCACAGGCCCTGAGCTGGCAAAAGCCGAGGAAAGCCAAAGGTCCACAACCCACTCGATAACGATAACAGTAGAATCAGGAACAACGTATAACTACAAGGCTGGGATGTGCGACTCTGCAGGAAACTGCGTGAACAGCACACTGGACAGCTTCATTGGAGGAATCGACACAACACCTCTCGAGATAGAGTCAGACATACCAGAATATGCAAAGGGCAGGACAATAACAGTTACTGGCACGACAAAGCCCCTATGCACAGTGAATCTGTACGTAAACAGCCAGCTCAAGAGATACGCCAAGGCAAACCTGCAAGGCCAGTTCAAAATAACTGGAGTCGAGCTTGTGGCAGACAGCGCAAATTCTGTGACACTTGAAGCAGTTGACCAGACAGGCAACGCAATGACAAAAGACTATACAGTGACAGTTGACAACAAGCCGCCAATCCTAAAAGTTGAGGCAATACCTCTGATATCAAACTCTCAAAGCCTGCAGGTGAAAGGCTCTGTTGACGAGCTGTGCAGCGTCACATTTTCGGTCTACGGAGCAAAAGACCTGTTGCCGCCAGAAAAAATCACAGGGCTTAAGACAGCAAGCATTGGCACAAACTCAGTGAAGCTTTCCTGGGACAAAAGCAATGACAAGGACTTCTTCAGGTACGCCTTATATCGTGATGGAACGAGGATAACTGCAACTCACGAAAACCTTTTCACAGACATCGGAGCGACAGTTGACAGCGGAAAAACCTATGTGTACAGCGTGTCAGCAGTTGACAAGACATGCAACGAAGGAATGAAATCAGACAGCCTGACAGTCACAACAAAAACAGGAGGGCAAACCTATGCACAGGCACCAGGCGAAGTCAACCTGACATGCGACAAGTACTCTTACACCAGGACAATCAATGTGCAGGGAGATTTCCAGGAGTCAATCAACCTGCAGCAGGGAATGAACTACATCAACATAGAGGCAAAAGACAAGGCAGGACATGTTGCAACTTATGAGAACACAACAGCATATGACAGCGAGGCTCCAAGGATACTCGAGCACAACCTTGACAAGATTAGCCCAAGCTACATTGACGAAGTCACAATCAGGGGAAGGGTGAGCGAGCAGGCAACAATACTTGTGTACGTGAACAGCAACTCGAGCCCGACGCAAACAGAGACGGATTCTGATGGCAACTTCCAATTGGATGTCAGGCTGAAAAGAGAGTTGAAGACAGACTATTTTGAGAGAAACAGGGCAGGGCTTGACAATGAGGGAGCAAACTATGTTTATGGGGATGCGTGGGAAAACAAGGTAAAACTTGTGGCAGTTGACAAGGCAGGGCTAAAAGCAGAGGCATCAAGCAGCATAATACTCACGCAGTGCGGGCTTGGAAGCTGGTGGAAAATATACAATACTCCAGCAACACCTGAGATGCTCACTCCAAGGCTGATAATCGAGGGAATGGCAATCATCGGAATAAGCTTTAACCTGTCATGGCAGGGTGGCTTTGACAACGGAACAATAAGAAGCCTTGACCTCACAACAATGCCTGTAAACCAGGAAGAGGAAGAAAAGTGGGACAGGGGCTGGGTTGCAATAGACTTCATCAAGAGCGCAGACAACAAAAAAGCGTATGCAATGATAAAACTGAAAGCACAAGACCCAAGCCAGGGAAAGAACTGGACAATGCTCCAAAAAGAGGAAAACATCAGCAACCACAGATTAGGAGACTGCCTTGCGCCAGGATTCGGCTGCGTAAGGATACCCCTGATGCTTAAGGTGACATTCGACACCACAGGCTACAACCAGTCAATGCAGCAGAGGCAGTGCATAGACGTTGAAGTCGCAATAGACAGGCGCATACCGCCAGACAAGATACCTGAGGAATTCCTGAAGGCATCAATAGCAGCGCTCAACAGCACAATAAACCTGATAGATGATGTCCTTGAGCCTATAAGGACAATAAAGGAATATGTCTTCTATGCATGCGCTGCAAGCTGGGTGGTTGACTTTGTGATGTGGGTGAAAGAGGCATGGGCATGCGAGTTCACAGGCAACCTGAATGTGTTCAATCTCATTGCAAAGGAGGGAAGCTTTGACAAGAGAGTTGCGCAAACAGGAAAATGCGAAGCAGTGTACAAACAAGAGGGACAAGACCAGAATAATGACAAGTACGATACCTGCGTAACATGCATGGAAACAATAAGGGCAAGAAAGGAATTTGAGAAGAACATGCAGTGGCTCTGCGACAGGATATTCTGCCCGAGCATACCAACACTTCAGAAGTTCATAAGAGACCAGGCAAAAGAAGATCCAATTGAAAGCTTTACAGCAAACGGCATTCCAATCACGTCTGGAAGCGACTGCGCGCTGGTATCAAGGAGGCAAACAACATATACAGTTGGCACTGGAGCAGCACAAAGCAATTACCGAGTAACAGACACTGGAACAGTAGAGGCCTGGTCACTTGATTTTGGATGGCTTCCATCAGGACAATATAAGACAGAAACAGACCTGATTCGCATTGCTGGAAAATCAGGACAAAACTTTATACTCACAGCAGATAAGGCAAAAGAGATTTACGACCAATACAAAGCAAAGAACAAGGACTGCATAGAGCTGCATCCTGCAACTGCCGAGTGCTGCGGAACAGAGTACATGCAGAGGTGGGACACAGGATGCGTCCTTATGGACGAGCTGAATGACAACGTCTGCTGGCACGCAGAAAACGAGGCAAAGCTTGCAACAGCAAAAGACGTATGGGGGCTGCAGTGCAATGTGCTTTTCAACAAGGCAGCAGGCATCTGCGCACCGGACGGAACAGTGCAGACAGACCCGATAGCCACAGGATTGGTATACAAAGATACAAACAATGATGATAAAACACTCATAACAAACCCATGCACTCTAACACTGGACAGGCTGCGCGGAGACAGCCCTGAAATATACATAAACATAGTGCCTCCAAACAAGGTCACAGGAAACAAGGACTACGAGGTATATAGGGGGTACGTGCTCAGCTCATACAGCAGGCAAGAAAAAGACAAGAATGCAAAAGAGCCTGCAAAAGAATTCCAGCTCAACAAGGATATCTACTTCAGGCTTGGGGCAGACGCAAACAACGACTTGACAGACTACTTCTTCATTCCAGGAAAAAGCCAGGAAAACGACAAGAAAAAAGATCCGATAAGGGAAGGCCAATGCAAAATCCACCCTGGCTGCGGGAAGTTTATGGACAACCTGAATCAATGCACGACCATAAATGACAGGCAGGCAGGAGAGCTGTACATGCGCATACAGGAAAGGATAGGCTACAAGGAAAAAGAGTACATTGCAGAGCCAGCATCAGGATTTTTGAGAAGCATACAGTGCGTCTGCCTGTCTGCAATAACAGGATACCTGAACCTGTACAAGAGCATGCTCACAGCAGTCAGGAACTGCTTCCAGACAATACTTGTCACAGGAGACGGAAGCGCAGGTGTGTGCAGGGCTGTTGTCACAGTCTATGTATGCGACCTGATATACGACGCAATAAGGTGCTTCATGGACAAGTACGGAGGATCAGCGCAGCGGGAGACAGGATTTGAGCTTGGAAACATTGTTGGAGCGCTGACAAAAGCAGGAGAGGGAGTCCAAAAGACAATAGCCGGAAGATATGGAAAGTCAGCTATGTGGAAAGCGATGTTTGCAGAAAGAAAAATCGTTCACAGCTTATGCTTATTCGCTTGGACAGGAACCTGGGACCTTGACGTGCAGAGCCTGATAAACCAGGACTTTTCCACGCCTTTGGAGACTGAGGCGTTCATCTGGCCTGCGGAAAGAAGGTTTGTTGCATTCAACCCTGTGTCAAATCCTTCAGGACTCACAACCTGGAACTACCACTTGGGTGTTGGGCTTATTGCAGGAGCAGAGCTGAACAACATAAGGCTCAAGCTTGTCTGCAGCGATGACTACAGCTGCAGCCCATCAGACGGTTTTGAAAACGGAAAGTGCGACTGCCCAGGCGGAGCAATGGATTTTACCATTCCTGACATACCAAACACATTAAAGCCTGGCGGAATAATAATGAGCGAGGGAGACATCTACAAGAACGTGCAGAATGCGAAAGTCCGATACGACAAGGCAGTGCTTGAATGGTCATACATAGACAACAACCAAAAACCCCAGTACGGAAAAGTGGAGCAAAAGATACGCCAGGTTGGGGGGGCAGCTCCAGCATTCTGCAAGTTCGATGCTGGAAGCGGTTCATTCAGGTGCGAGCTGTCAATAGGAGACGAGAAGTGGGCAAAATTCAACAAAGACCCAAAGGCAGAATACGGCTATAACAACGACGCTTTCAGGCCAGGCCAGCAGTTGCAGTTCTCTGTTGACATACAGCAGCAGATACCATCAGGCATGAGCTGCAGCACAGAAAACTGCGAATACACAAAATACTTAAGGATAGTTGTGACAAACCAGAACGGAAGGGTCATATACTCAGAGACAGACCAGAATATGAGGCTGCTCAACACAAAAGGCAGCTACAAGGACACGATAACCATGAAGACTGTGGAAAGGGGAGACTTCACAGGAGCGCAGACAAAGCCAACAGTTTCGCTTGTCAGCGGAAAGACTGGCGCATCAGATGCATACGACCAGGCAGACATAATAGCCTCAAGAGTCGAACAAACTTCTTTCCCATTGTACATAGGAGTCGAGCCAAGCGGTGCAACATCAAAATACACAGTGTGCCAGGGACAGCCAAGCTGCTGCGAACAGATAGCTCAAAGCAACTTCATAATGACAGGAAGATATATAGACTACACACCTGCAGGAATACGCATAAACTTCAAGGTGGACAACCCCAAGGGCTGCTACAGGGTGGATTACACTGCAGTAACTTCCACAGACCCATGCGCGACAGGAGCGCAAAAGCAGACCTGGACAGCGACTTTTGAGATACTTGATGCAAAACTGCAAGGAACAACAAGCTGGGTGCCGTCAAGCCAAGTCACAGTATATGAAGGCAACACCCAGAAAAAGCCGATACCATTTTCCGCAGTATGCGAGGAAGGTGTTGTTCCTGGAACAACTGTGGGACAATGCATAGAACCTGGAACAAGGCCAAACAACTTTGACTGCTTCTGCGCAACAGAACCGACAGCAACAGGCACGCCAGACTGCTCAGCAGGAAAATACTGCGTTGACAAGCAGTGCATAGACCTGGTTGGATGCGACAACAGCGGAACAGCGAAGCTGTCTGCAAAGTGCGTGTGCAACGGAAAAGACTATGCGATGAGCAAGCAGGCTGGAACCTGCGACCCAACAAATCCAGCAGAAGCATTCTGCTTTGACAACACCTGCAGCGCAATTCCTCCATGCTGCATGACATGCAACTGCCCTGAACAGCAGTGCAAGTCCTGCGGGACATACTGCACCTGGGACTCAACAGCAAAAGGGTGCTTTGGCATTGCAGGAAAGCCCAACTGCTGCATGAACCAGTGCAGCTGCACAGACTCAACAGTATGCAGGCAGTGCGGACCAGACTGGTGCAAGTGGGAGGCAAATAAATGCAACATAGTGGTGGGCCCATGAAAAAAAGCAACATAATCCAGAACGTGAAAAGAGCGCTTGCAAGCGCATGGCACAACAAGAGATATTTTGTTCTGTCAATGATGGTGGATGTTGCATTCGCCGTAGTGTTTGTGATAGTCTTCAGCATGCTGCAGATGCAGATATACAACTACCTCTTTGATGTAGTGCAGATGATACAGTCAGCTCCTGCAAAAGCGCTTGTGACACAGCCAAGTTTTGTCTACAGCTTGGGAGAGGTAGTCAGGTACATCGCAATACTGATGGTTGCAATGTATGTGATTTACGGCCTTTTCCAGGGAATAGCCTGGATGTGCTGCATGAAGATAGTGGACAGGAAGTGGCACAAGCCAGTAGGTTATGCAGTCAAGTTCTTCCTATTAAACATCGTGTGGATATCAGTCCTTTACTCATTCATTTACACCTGGGTAAAACTGTCTGTGTACGCGCACTTCAGCATGTTTCCTGCAGCAAGCCAGGACTTCATGACAGGAATGCTCATGTCAGCAAGCCTTGCGCTTGCATACTTTGCAATTATTAGCTATGTACTGCTAAAAACCATGCCTCTTTCAAAAGTGCTGCAGAAAACTCTAGTCCTGAGCTTTGTAAAATGGAAAAGGCTTGTTCCGATGTTCATGGTGGTGCTAGTTGCTTTCCTTGCAATGGCAAACATCTATTACTACATAGAAAACACATACCTATTGCTTGCAGTGACAGTGTTTTTTGCAGTGCCTCTAATGACCCTGCTAAGGGTCTTTGTGACAACAACTGTCTTAAAGAATTAGAGAAATCCAGTATCTGAGCTCTTTTGCAGCCTCACTAAAATTTTATTCAGGTCAGCCATAACATCATATTGCTCATTTCTTGCTGCATGGTACAAGGACCTGTTCTGCACATAATGCATAAGTGTTGCGTGCGCTTCCTGCGCTTTTCCATACTTTTCCTCATCAGTCTTTGCACTTGCTATCTCGCTAATCAACTCCTTGAAAAGGCCGTAGCTGTTGTCCATCTCAACATAAGCCCTGTTCTCCATTGAATCGGCAACAAGAGCTAAAAGACCTGCTGGCTGGGTCAGGTGGCGAAGCTCATGGCGTACCCACAACTTGTCAACCTGCTCATCAGTCAATTCTGGATTGAAATTCCTCATCAGAGATGTGTATCTATTGAGCTCATCAGTATTGAGTATCACAGGATAAGGCTTCTCCTGCTTTGTTGTTGCTGCAATAACGCCCTCACCAAGGTTTGCGCCAGCAGGCCTGATGTCATCCTTGTCAAGGCCGTACTTCCTCATGACATATTTTCCTTCATCAGTGTTGATATAACCCTCAAGAATGGATGCAGCAAT
>JBDRIZ010000092.1:0-4422 GCA_043815525.1 Candidatus Woesearchaeota archaeon | reverse complement strand
TCTTCTTGCACACAAACATCATGTGATCCATCTGGTATGGTGCAAGCTCTTTGCTGTCGACAATTGTCAGAGCTTTTTCGAGTTTGGCCTGCACTTCGAGAAATATCTGCTTTGGCTTTTTTGTGACATCCATGCTTCTTGCTTTTACTGCAAGCATTGCAAACCCTTTGTCTTTCAAGAACATCCTGCAGTTTTTTAAGAATATCTCCACCTGGTCTTTCTGCGCTATGTCCTGGTAGATGAAATCAATGTTTGTGATTCTGTCTTTGTAGCTTTCTGGAAAGTGCGCGTCTGCAAGTATCGGCGCCATGTTCTCTCGCTCAAGGCATAAAAAATACAGATTCCGTACGACTCTTGGCGCAAAGTCTAGGCTAAACACAAACCCCTCGCTTACTATGTCTGACACATGGCTTGCTGTTGTGCCTGATGCTGCTCCAAGGTACAGCACAACATCCTCTCTTCTTAGGAATATGTTCTGGCAGCCTTTCATTATAATTGAAGCAAGCTTGCTTCTGTTTGGGTCCCACTCCCTGTATTCGTCCGAACCTTCCCGCACAAGCCTCTCACCATAAAGGCTCTTTCCTGGCGTAAGGTTCTTTGTGTGAAGGATAGTATTCCTTTTCCTTTTTTCCTCGTACACCTCAAATATCTTTGATTTTGTTATCATGGCCTATAAGTTTCCTTGTTCAGGTAGTTGTCTATCAGTTTCTTGCTTGGAGGGTAAACCTTATAAGGCAGCTCAGTCAGGCTAAACCATTTCCATTCTGTAATTTTTTCTGGCTCCATTACCTTTGACTCTCCACTGTATTTAGTCGCTAAAAATCCTATCGTTACGTAATGGTTGTCATGGACCATATCATCGGAAACACTGATAACCTCAGCTTCTGCAAGAACCAATGAAGTCTCCTCAGCCACCTCTCTTTTGATGCAGTCTATCATCTTCTCTTGATAATCCTGTTTTCCTCCTGGACATGTCCAGGTTCCTTCAGCATGCAGCTCGTTGTTTCTTTTGTCATGGCGTTTTCCTAGAAGCACCTTATTCTCTCTTATAATAAGAATTCCGCAACCCACTTTTGGCCTGTCTTTTGACTCTGTCATTTCAGTTTCCTTTTCACTTCTGCAAGCAGCTTGTCTCCTATGAATTCTCCATGAAAATAGTCCACTTTTGCTCCTATTGATATCTTGTCTGCAAGAACCCTTGCTGCTTTTCCCTGCAGTTTCCCTGCTTTCTGGACTATCTGGTGCTGGTGCAGGATTCCGTATTTTGGCATCTTTGCTCCTGTTCTCATGTGCCGAAACAGCGCTTTTTCTGCTCCAAGTATCTGCACTGTTGATGCTGGAATTTCTGATAGGTGTTTTAGGCTTCCTGCCTGGCTTACTAGCTTTGCTCCGACCAGGCTTCCTGCCACTGCCAGGGTGTTTGGCAGGTGCTCTTGCATGAGTTCTTCAATATATTTTTCGTTTGAATTCTTGAGTTCATAGAGCATATTTACCTTTGTGCCAAGCTCTCGTATCTGCTCAATGTCCTTTTCGCTGAGCTCTGCTCCAATCGAGCCATCTTTCTTCCCGTCGTTCTCACGGATTTCCTTTACGAATCTCTCGTTATCCGCAATGTCTCTTGAGAGTTCAGGATTGTACAGCTCGTACCATTCCCGAAGCCTTTTCACCAATATGTTTGCTGCCTTTTCGATTTCAGCTATGCAGTCTATCGCCTGTATTATCAGGTTGTCTGGCTTCACTGATTCTCTTAGCGCTTGTGCTGTGAGCCTGATGTTGAGTTTTCGCAGCTCTGATAGCTTGTCTTTCTCCACCATGGCCAAAAACAAAGGGAAGTCACTATAAAAAAATATCTGTTTAATTGGCAAGTTAAAACAAAACTTTTTAAAGCACGCATTTTTGCATTGTAGAATGATTGAGGTCCGCATTCATGGCCGTGGCGGCCAGGGTGCTGTCACGACTGGCCAGATTCTTGCGATTGCTGCCTTTTACGACGCAAACTTCTGCCAGACCTTTCCCATGTTTGGTGTTGAGCGCGCTGGAGCTCCTGTCCAGGCTTTTGTGAGGATTTCGGATGAGCCTATCAACATCCGCTGCCAGGTCTACAACCCTGATGTGGTTATTGTCCTTGAGCCAAGCCTAATAGGTGTGGTAAATGTGGCTGATGGGCTTAAAAAAGGTGGTGCAATCATTGTCAACACCAACAAGCCTGCAAAGGATTTAGGACTGAAAGGCGATTTTGAAGTCCATGCAGTTGATGCCACAAGTATTGCACTGGAAATTTTCAAGAAGCCGATAGTCAATACTGCGATGCTTGGCGCATTTGCTGCAACGACAAGCCTTGTCACTATTGGGTCGCTTGAAAAAGCTATTGATGAGCGTTTTGCAAAGAAGGGTGCTGAGATAGCTGAGCTTAATAAGAAATCTGTTCGCCAGGTTTACGAGAGCACAAAATGAGGTACAACCATGCTGCGATAATCACAGAACCAGGAAGTTCTGTTAAGAACAAGACTGGTGGCTGGCGTACAATGAAGCCTGTCAGGGACAAGGAGAAGTGCAAGATGTGTGGTATCTGCTGGCAGTTCTGTCCTGATGCTGCTATTGGCGAGGATTTCGAGCCGAACCTTGACTACTGCAAGGGTTGTGGGATATGTGCAGAGGAGTGCCCTTTCAAGGCAATAACAATGGTAAAGGAGGAGAAGTAATATGCCGTTTGTTAAAATTGATATGATGCCTCATAAGATCAATAGGGAAAAGCTGATGAATTCAATTACCAAAGCCTTTATGGATGTTGGAATTCCAAAGGAGTGGGTGCAAATCGTCATAAATGAGAATGATAAAAAGAACTGGTATGTCAGGGGAGTGTATGGTCCAAAGCTGAAATGATAATGGTATATGTAACATGCAAGGACAAAAAGCAGGCACATTTGATTGCAAGAAAACTGCTTGACAAGCGGCTTATTGCATGTGCAAACATTTTCCCAATAGACTCAATATATCGCTGGAAGGGTAAGCTCGTAAGTGAAAATGAGGTTGCCCTCCTGGCAAAATCAACCAGACAAAAGTATAAGGCCATACAGTCAGAGGTCAAAAAATTGCATTCATACGAGATACCCTGCATTGAAATGATTTCCACAAAAGCTATAAATGAATACGAAAAATGGGTAAAAATGGAGGTTAGATGAAAAAGGTTTTAGAGGCAAGCGAAGCAGTCGCTCTTGGCGCATCGTTATGCAGGCCTGCAGTCATCCCGATGTATCCTATTACGCCACAATAGAAGAAAGTCTAAATTTTCTTCAGTGGAGACACACATCGTGGAGCGACTCGCAGACTACATCAGTGACGGCGACCTTGACTCTTTGATGCTTCATGCAGAGTCAGAGCACTCTGCTATCAGCGCTGCTGTTGGAGCTGCTGCTGCAGGTGCAAGGACTTTTACAGCGACTTCCTCTCAGGGCCTTGCGCTTATGCACGAGATAATGTTTATTGCCTCAAGCCTTAGGCTTCCGATTGTCATGGCTGTTGCCAACAGGACCTTGAGTGCTCCAATCAATATATGGAACGACCATCAGGACAGTATATCCGAGCGCGACTCTGGCTGGATTCAGCTTTATGTCGAAAGTGCCCAGGAAGCTCTTGACACTGTTTTGATGGCTTATAAGATTGGGGAAAAAGTGGCTCTTCCTGTGATGGTCTGCCTTGACGGTTTCACCTTGACTCATGTTTTCGAGACTGTAGATGTTCCAGACCAGTCAAAGGTCAATTCATTTCTTCCATCTTACAGGCCAAGATACAGGCTTGATACGACAAAACCCATAACTGTCGGCCCAATTGGGTTTCCTGACAGCTTCATGCATTTCAAGCACCAGCTCCAGGAGGCTTCTCTTGCATCACTCTCCACAATCTCTTCAGTTGCAACCGAGTTCCAGACTAGGTTCAAGAGGTCTTATGGAAACGGTTTGCTCGAAGCCTACAGGATGGACGATGCCAGAACAGCTGTGTTGTGCATGGGTACTGTCTGCGGGACTGCGAGATTTGCTGTTGATGAGCTCAGGAAAAAAGGCAAGAAGGTTGGCCTTATCAAGTTGAAGTGCCTGAGGCCTTTTCCAAGAAATGACCTTGTCAACTTGGCTAAGAAGCTTAAGGCTGTCGCAGTTTTGGACAGGGACATATCGGTTGGATTTGAGGGTGCTGTAGCAACTGATGTGCGTAGCAGCTTGCACAAGTCCAGAATCATAATAAACAACTACATTGTTGGCCTGGGCGGAAAGGACATCAGGCCTGCAGACTTTACGCGGATTACAGTGGAGCTTGACAAGCAGCGTCAGACGCAGTGGATACTAGAGTGAGACTAATGAAGGATCATTTGGTGACAGAAGACCATTTTAGAAAGGCGTGCGTTTATTGCGGAAAAGAACTGAAAGG
>JBDRIZ010000091.1:0-11628 GCA_043815525.1 Candidatus Woesearchaeota archaeon | reverse complement strand
TGGGAATCAGTTTGCAGTCATTTGTATGATACTATTGAATCTTATGGGGACTTGAAGAAATTTATTTTATCAGGAACTGTCAATGAACGGATTTTCTCAATGAAAAATATTTTGCCTGATATTGTTGGTCTATTGACTGATCCTCAAAGGAAGGAGTTATCCGATATCCTCAAAACCAAGATCCATGATGATACCTTGTGTGACATAGGTGGTTCTTACTCATATGCAGACAATGAAGACACCTGCACTGTTGGCCACGCTGCAAATAATGCGTTGAGTTTGCTGTAATCGGACAGCCTCAAGAGATATGCCTTCTGATCTTTCTGCATCTTGTGCAAACCAGCTTCTGCTCGAACATTCCGTTGCCTCTGTTGATTGGTCCTCCGTATTTCTCCCATTTGTGGAATCCGAAAAGGCATTTGAGGTTCATGGATTAGGTACATGCAGCAGATTATAAGAATTTTTTGTTTAGAGGGCTATAAGGTGTTACAAACACAGGGTTAAAATTGCGTATGGTTTAATGCAAAGAAATGCTGGAGCATGTCAAGACTTAATGAAGTTTTGTACCACACACTCTAGTGCAATTTGTTGGTTCCAGGAAAGCAACTTGGACTTTTTTGAACATAGAAACATTGGCTGTTCCGCAGACTCATCTACTGATGTGAGGAGCAATAGCACCTAACTGGGGTTTGGATGAAAATTCTCAAGGGCTGCACAAGAAACTGATGCTTCTGTGGCTCCTAGCTGCGAGTTTGCTTTGCACAGGAGTGTCATGACCTGCAATACTTTTTTATATAAAGGTAGCGCTGTGCCAGATATGTTCAAGAACGTGGAATTTTCCTGGAACTTGCTTAGGAATATTTTTGCCCAGATACTTAAAGGAAACAGCCTTGTCCGAGTTTTGATCCACCATTCACTGAATGATATATGTTTGTCTGGCAGGATACTGGACTTGGGGTCTGGTTCAAAAGCACCCTCATACGTAAGATTTTTGAGGTTGAGGCAGCCTTACAAGATTACTCATTCAGATTTGCTCAAGGCGAAAGGCATGGCAAAAATCAATCTTGAATTGCCTTTCAATTTGAGAAGCAACAGCATTGATGTGGTGACCTGCTTCAACACACTTGAGCATGTTTTCAGCTATGACAATGTATTCAGCGAGGCACATCGCATTCTCGTGAAAGGAGGAATGTTTGTTGGGAGCACTCCACTAGTCGCTGGATACCATCCTGCTCCAGACGATTTTTTCCGATACACCCATAAGGCCCTGATAAGGATTGGACAAAATGTTGGCTTTTGCTGCGATATGATAGTCTTCTTGGGCTTTGGGCCATTTGCTGCTGCTTACTCCTTTTTGCACAGCATTCTGCCCAGGGCAATAAGGCCTTTTGTTGCTTGCACAGGCATTTTGATGGATTTATTGTTAGACAAGTTTTCCACTCAGTACAGGATGAGGTACGCCCTTGGATACTTGTTTGTTTTTGTAAAAAAATGATGAGGGTACATGGGCGGAGGCCTGGCTCTTAGGGAACTGGCACTATCTCACGCCAATACCTTTTGATTTTTCAAGGATTATGTAGTCTAATCCTTTCTTCTTTTTTTGTGCCTGTTGTCTGGCAAGGCCAATATTTAGTCCTGTCAGGTAATTATGGAACTTTTCCGAATCATATTCTGGGAGTGTCGCCACAAATCTTGGCAGCCCTGAATGATATTTTGATTGCAAGGGTTGATAGTTGTTTGATTCAAGCCAATTGTTAATCTGCTTATTGATATGGCTCACGTCCCGTTCTTCTCCAAGATTACACATAATTATATACAGACTATCTCCCATTTATCTTCCCCACAATCTTGTCTGCTCTTACAAGCCCTGCTCCGTATGTTGCATAGTTGTCCTCGTCGCTTGGGTCTCCAAGCTTTTCTGCACTCTTTTCGAGGAGCGCTATGAATCCCTGGTTGTCAAGCTCTGGCTTTAAAGATTTTGCAAGCGCTGCGACTCCTGATGCGTGCGGGGTTGCCATCGATGTTCCGCTTAAGCAGTCAAACCTGTTGTGCGGTATCGAAGAGTATATTCCTACTCCTGGTGCGCTTATGTTGTTTGTGTCCTGTATGTTGCTAAAATATGCGTGCTCGTTGCTCCTGTCCACTGCCGCGACTGCTGTGACGCAGTCGTATGCTCCAGGGTAGTCTGGCCCGTACTGGTCGTTTCCTGCTGCTGCGCACACGACTATCCCTGCTTTGCCTGCCTCAAGGAATGTCTCGTACTCAATCATTGAGTAATCCTTGCTTCCAAGGCTTAGGTTGAGGACATCAAGCTTCTTTAGCACTGCCCAGGAAACTGCCTCGATCAAGCTTGCCAGAGTTCCTGCTCCGTTCTCGTCTAACACCCTTAAGCTTAGCATGTTGCATGCTGTTGCGACTCCAATATTTTTTCCTCCGGCTGTGCCTGCAACATGTGTTCCGTGGCCCTGCTTGTCAAGCGGCTTGTTATTGTCAAGAACGAAGTCATATCCTTTTTCCTCGCCAAATAATTGTGCAAGCTCGACGTGGTTGTAGTCCACCCCTGTGTCGATTATTCCAACTTTTGTGTTTTGCCCTCTTGTGACTGATTGAGCTTCAAATGCTCCGATGTTTTTTAGGTTCCACATGTTTGCGCTCCTTGTTTTTGCGATTTTTTTGTCAGTGAATTCTGATATAACTTCAGGAAGATATATGCCTTTGTTGTAGTGAAGCTTGCTCCTTGACAACAGCTTCTTTAGTGGGGTGCTGAACTGATGGTATGCGTTCCTGCTGTGCATCTGCAGTATTCTTTCAATATCTTTCTTTGAGCCTGTGAGTATTGTGTAAGGAGCGTACGCCATCCTTCTTGCCTTGCATCCTGCCTCTCTTTGCATGTACATCCCTATTTCAGACCCATGGTTTGCTATTATCAGGCTTCTGATGTTCTTTGGCTGGTACTCTTCGTCAAGCAGCGCCTGGATGTTCTCCTTGTTGACCTTATGCTTGGCGACTATTGCCTTGTTTTGCCCTTTCTCTACTGTTACAAGCCTATCCTTGAGCAGCAGCCTTCCAATGATGTAGCTGCTCTTCATGCATGAGTTCAGTATATCTTGGGTCTCCTCTTTGAGCCTAAGCCTTTGGTATTCATCTCTTGCCACATCCTTTGCGTTTTTTATGAGGTCTCCTATTCCAGTCCATGTGTATCTTCTTCTCTCGAGTTCCAGCCTCTGCTGGAGGTTTGTTGTGAGAGCCTCATATACCCTGCTGCCCAGGTTTGCTGATTCTAACTGCTCAAAAAGCCCGGTTTTCTTTGAGAAAAGCACTGTTGACTTTGTTTCCTGCCTTAGACCTATTTGGTTGTACTTGGTTTCCTGATAAATACCAAGGATTATGTCTGCAAGGCTCTTTTCTTCCTGTTCTGGGATTTTTTGCAGGTCTTTTCCTATGATGTAGCTTTCTTCTGGCCCCAGCAGGTATACTCTGCCGCTCTTTCTTTGCTCAAGAATCAATTCAATGAGTTGTCCTGGCTTAATTTTCAGACATGCAAGCTTTGCTATTAGTGCGCTGTCGCCTGGCTCTTCTGCTGCTATGATGCATCTTTCTGCTGAGTAAAGCAATTGTTCAGGATTTG
The DNA here is from genome assembly GCA_043815525.1 of Candidatus Woesearchaeota archaeon. GTDB lineage: Archaea > Nanobdellota > Nanobdellia > Woesearchaeales > JAZDKJ01 > JAZDKJ01. The sequence continues at coordinate 8,000 of JBDRIZ010000091.1, read as the reverse complement.
CTGCGACTGCGCATGTATTGTTTTTGGAGTGGTAAAATTTTATGCCAACCATGACTTTGTTTTAGGATTAATTGCTTAAAATCAGTTTGCGTTAAAAAATCGGAAGAATTTTGCCAAATCCGGCAATTCTAATTGGTGTATTGGAATAACAGAACAAAGCCAACTTTGTCCACACTTTAGTGTAGTAATTCAGTAAATCTTTTTAAGGCATAATTGCATCTCTATCAACCATGCCTATTGACTACGATAAAAGCAACTGCAATCCCAATAATCAGAAATGCATTGACGATCTTGCTGCAACACTTCCTTTTGAGAATAGATGGATTAGCCAGGCATTGCAGACCTTGATTTTCTACAATCCTAGTTATTCGCCTTTGCCTAAAATGTTTGAGTTGGCGAGTGCAGAACTGCGTCAAGACAATGTAGGAGTAGTCTGCACAATGCCTGCATTAACAGGGCAGCAGATGAGAGACTCAATGAATTCAATTTTGGTTGAGATAGCAGTAAGCAAGGAACAGCTTTTGCCATTTTCATACAAAGGAGCTGGCTTTGATGTCTCTGATAATCCAGTGCATCCAAAATGGGATTTATTGAAAGCTGCAGCCAAAAGGCCAAGAAACAATCAAAATCTTTTCGGATATCTGGAACTTGACAAGGCATTGAATGGCAGGCATAAAGAAATTCAGGTGGTTGCCAACAAGAGACTGATTGAGGTAGTTACACTCGCTGATTTGGAGCAGACATTCAACGAAGTTGAAATAAAACTGTACGAATTAAGCAGAAGAATTGACTGGTATGATCAGGAGCTTGCTAAGGCAGACAAAAACTATGCCATCAACACTGCTGGTCGAAAAGAACCTCTTGTGCGTACTGCCAGATCGCTTCGCAGTATGGAACTGAATCAGTGTGGCAGGATTCAGTTTGAATTTGGAGGGGGCATTTGCAAAGTTGGCCCGCAACCTGATGATTGTTATTCTCCGCATCAAGTCGCAGGAATGCTTACTGACAGGATTTTTCTTGACAGAAAGCAGGGCAAGCATACAGAATCCTGTCATATTTTGGGCTTTCAAAAATACCTAAACAAGTTAATTGTCAGATACAACACCCAGAAATGTATTCAGTCTAACTGCAAGAGACGTTGAATGCACACTGCATAGTGGTAAAAACATAAAGTTTTTTAAGCTTATTAAGCATTCCCATCGCAAAATGGAAAAGGATGACTCGATTCAGTCTTTTTATTGTGATGAGTGGAATCGGATAGTGCATCGTGATAACAGGATTCTTTGCGAAAAGATCAGGCAAGATTTGCCAAGTGAAGATAAGTGGATTGCCCAAGCCTTGTTTAGGATGGCAAGCCTTTACTGTGGGCCAAAATCACCAAGCAATTCCAGAATTATTCAGCACCAAATACAAAATGAGGATGTAGTACTGTCTTGCACATATCTCGAGTCAAAAGGTGGTGACCAGTGGGTTGGAAAAGGCAAGCTTCTTGCAGACAAATATAGGGTGCCCCTAAGTGAGTTGAGAGCTTACTCTTATGAAGCAGCAGGCTTCAATGTTGACATGAGTTGCGAGTATCCCAAATGGGAACTTGTCAGGAAAATAAATGATGTTAGTGCTGAGAAGATTCTTGGATTTTGGAAGCCTGAGGGCAGGATTGAATATCTGAAGGTTGGCACATTTGGATATTATCTGGATGCAATAGTCTTGGAGGAAATGCCTCTGAATAGGGCCGAGGAATGCATGCTTTCGGCAAGCAACAGGCTTCACGATAGCTATAATAAGGTCGTGGAGCAAAAGCAGCAGGACAGGCACGGACTCCCAGTAATAATAAGAGATGATGCTATTCGGATGAGTTTCGATTTCCTTCAGGTACATGGAACAGCTGCCGCTGACTGCCCTGCTTTTGGGATCCCTGTGGTTGCTAACAGACTTACTGACATGATTTATCACGAGAAGAGGAATGGAGGCTTTGTTGAAGAATTCAATCTTGAATTTCTTGGAAAATACGTTGCCAGTTGCGAGCAGTATGCAGAGGGCTTAACAACTAAGGTATAGTCAAGAACCTCTCCTTAGCCACATCCTCCACTACCTGTATTTTCTCGCAATTGATGTTCTCTAGGACCTCATATGCCTTGCTGTTGCTCTCAAACAGGCACTCAGCCATTATCCTGCCATCATTGAGCTTGTACGCTGTGCTGGCTGCTTCCTCGAGCTTTTGATAATCCTTTTCCTCGCACATCACCCAGAACCTTATCGGATAGCCTATTTTTGCAAAGTCCAAAATTGACGTGAACTGCAAATTCAGCCTTGCCAGCCTGCTTGTCACAGTTGGCGTGGTAAAGCCTGTTTGCTTGGCTATCTCTGTGTATGTAGTCCTGGCGTTCTTCCTAAGCACTCTTAGAATAGCTATGTCCTTTTCGTCAAGCATGGACTTCTAGAGGTGTATATCTTAATAACAGCTTTGGTCTTTTTTCCGGTAAATTTACAAAAAAAGAAAAAATTTATTGGAACGAGCCTGGCTTAAACTCAGGAGGCCTGTTCACATTTTCGACAATGACCTTGACATCCTTTGTGACTTTGCTTATTCCGTCAGTTGCCGAGATTGTGACTATGTACTCTCCTGCGTCCTCATAAGTTGTCTTTTTGTTGTCAGAGGTCATCCATCCAGAATAAGTGACTGTCACTTCGTCTCCCTCAGGATCTGTCACCACTGGCTTTAGCAGGATTGTTTCTGCCTCCTTCACCTTGATTTCGCCTGCTATGTCAATCTTTGGCGGATTGTTCAGGCTCTTTACGACAATCTTAAAGCTCTTGGTATCCTTGAGCTTGCCATCTGTTGCAGTGATATCAATGCTGTAGATTCCTGCATCGCCTTTCTTGGTCTGCCACACACCCTCTGAATCGAGTGGCTCTGAATAAGCTACAGTAAGCTTTTCTCCATCAGGATCAGCCACAGTTGGTTCTACTACCACCTTGTCACCCTCTGTTACAGTAATGTCTGCAAGTGGAGCGACTATTGGCTGCCTATTCACATTCCTCACTGTTATCTTTACATCCTGCTCTACTTCGTTTACGCTGTCGCTTGCCTTGACTGTCACAATGTGCTCGCCTGCCTCGTCAAAGCCTACTTTCTTTGAGCTTGAGGTCATCCATCCGCTAAATACGAAAGAGACCTTGTCACCATCAGGATCTGTGGCTATTGGTTCAAGCTGCACTGTGTCGCCTTCATCAACTGCAATGTCTGCTATTGGTTGGAGCACTGGGGCAGCATTAAGTGGCTGCACGACCACAAGCACCTCCTGGCTTATCTCGTTCTTGCCGTCAGAGGCTGTGATTGTCACTCTGTACTCGCCTGCGTCGCCAGTTTCTGTCTGCCATTTGCCGCTTGCGTCCAAGGGAGATGTAAATGTGTAGGTTATCTTGTCTCCGTCAGGGTCTGTGACAGCAAGGTTTGGAAAGTTCACAAGTTCTCCCTCTTTTACAACCTTTCTTGGAAGGCCCGAGACATCAGCTGGTGCTGGCTCAACTTTTGGTGTCTCTGGAGCAACCTCTGGCTCTATCGGTGCAACTACTGCACCTGTGGGGGTCTCTTCGGACACCTCAACTTCTTCAGTCTCCACGCCTGTCTCGTTTTCCTCTATCTCAGGAAGGACGCAAACAGTGTTTCCGTTGACATCCAGCATCTTGACTGCTGGCGGTGTGCACTCGAAATCTCCTACAGGAGTGTACCTGCAGCCCGTAAGTATGCCGATTATTGCAACACATAGAAGAAAATATTTTACACCCATCTTTTTCCACCTCATGGATAATTAATACTTGTTATTATTGGGCGAGACGAACCACATATATAAACTTTATTGTAGTGAAAACTATACTTATAAGGATTTTTTCCGACGATACTTATATGCAAGAAGAGCTGTGGAAATGCCGGCAAGGAGGATTGTCAGTAAAATTGCCATATAGCTGTGAAAAAAGTAGGTGTACGGGAAATTTTGGATAAGCAGTGAATCTTCTGGAAAAGTGTATGTTTCAGGTGCGAAAAATATTTCATGGAACATGTTAAATGTAAGAGAGAATGAGATTGCAGCCAGGCCAAGCAGTACGCATATGCCCATCAATAATGTCCCTGCAAGTCTTATAGCTGCTGCCTTTTCTGATTGGCTGCGTAAAAGCAGGCAAGTGGACGCTAAGGCTGCGGCAAAAAGCAATTTTATGTGCCTGAATATCAGTCTTACGTCTTCCAGATGCTCTCTTTCAGCGTCAGTTAACTCAACTTGCAGGTCTGCAACGCCGTTGACATAGTCAAGGATGTTGTGTGCAGTATCACTTTTGCCCAGCTGTATGTCATAGATGGTCTTTGTGCTTGCTGCAAGGACAGAGAATGACAGTGTCAGGATAACTATGCTCATCACCAGGAGTGTATCACACACCTTAACGTATAACCGCTCCATCCTGGACATCTGCAAGCGCTTTCTTTCCTGCTGCACTTAACAATTTTCCCTTGTAGCTTATCGTCTTATTTTTTGCCGTAAGCCCAAGCCTTGAGAATTCCTCGATTGTTATCTGCTCGCTTGCTGCCTGCATTCCTTCTGGGACAATCTGATCTCCTGGCTTGATGCCATCTGCATTGACAAGCCTTACTGCGTGCCCGTCATCTGCTGCAAGAAGCATGCCTCTTGATTCAATTCCTCTAAGCTTTGCTGATTTCAGGTTTGCCACAACAACTATAGCTTTCCCGACAAGCTCCTCGTTATTGTAGTATTGGCGTATTCCAGCAACAATCTGCCTTTTCTCATATCCAAGGTCTATCTGCATCACAGTCAGTTTGTCTGCTGTTGGGTGGTCTTCTGCGTTTAGCACTTTTGCTGCTCGCAGGTCTGCTGGAAATATCTCCTGCTGATTTGCTATTTTTTCTATCAGTATCCCTGCTTCCTTTATCCTGAATTCACAGTTTTCAAATCCAAGGTCTTTCCATCCAGCAGAAATTCCAATCTGTTCTTGCAGTTCTCTGCTGAATTTGGGCATTATTGGGCTTGCGACAATGGACAAATTCTTCATTATGGACAGGCAAAGCCCAAGCACCTCTTCGCAATCCTGCTTGTTTTCCTTTAAAAGCTGCCAAGGCTTATTGTCCTGGAAGTACTTGTTTCCTATCGAGCTTATTGCCATTATCTCCCTTACAGCCCCCTTTAGGTCTAGGTTCTCGTAGTCTTGCTCTATAATGCTCATTTTCGCCTTGATGCTGTTGATTATGTCTTCATCAAGGTCAATTCCTGCAATCCTGTTGTCGAAGTTCTTGTTTACAAAACTTTGCACCCTGTAGCAGAAATTTCCTATGTTTGCGACAAGCTCGTTATTGACCTTTGCTGTGAAGTCGTCAAAACTTAAATCTATGTCAGAGAGCTTCCTGCTCAGCATTGATGCGTAATAGTACCTTAGGTATTCCGGGTTGTAGATTTTTGCGAAGTCTTTTGCTGTAAAGAATGTGCCCCTGCTCTTGCTCATCTTCTCGCCGTTCACTGTGAGGTACCCATGCACAACTATCTCATCTGGCAAATTGAATCCTGACTCCATCAGCATTGCCGGCCAGAACAGGAAGTGGAAGTATGCTATGTCCTTGCCTATGAAGTGCATTATTCTCGAGTCCCTGCCTTTCCAGTAATCTTCTGTTTTCCTGCCATGTTTTTTGCAGTAGTTCTCTGTGCTCGCAATATATCCTATTGGTGCGTCAAGCCAGACATAGAAGTATTTGTCCTTTTCTCCTGGTATGAGGAATCCGAAGTATGGTCCATCCCTCGAGATATCCCAGTCCTGCAGTCCCTCATCTATCCAGTTCATCACATAGTTGCGGATTTCCGGTTGCAGTTTCCTGTTGTTTAAAAGCCAGTTTTTTAGCTTGTCTTGGCATTTGCTCAGGAGAAAGAAATAGTGCATGCTCTCCTTTTTTATTGGTTTGCAGCCACATATCGAGCACTTTGGTTCAATCAACTCTGTCGGCTGCAGCACCCTGCCGCATCTCTCGCACTGGTCTCCATACTGGTCTTCTGCGCCGCACTTAGGGCACTTTCCCCTGATGTACCTGTCAGGAAGGAATCTCTTGCATGACTCGCAGTAAAGCTGGCTGATGCTCTTTTTTTCTATTAAGCCCTTCTCCTTCAGTCTTGAGTATATCAGCTCGCAGTATTTTTTGTTCTCCTCACTGTCTGTTGTGTGATAGCTGTCGAACTCCACAAGGAATGTCTTGAAGTCCTCGACATGCTCCTTGTAACAGCTGTCTATTAGCTCTTTTGGTGTTATCCCTATCTTTCTTGCGTTTATCTCGATTGGCGTGCCATGAGCATCGTCTGCGCAGCAGAATATCACATCCTCTCCCTTGAGTTTTAGGAACCTGACGAATATGTCTGTCTGTATGTACTCTACCAGATGCCCTATGTGGATAGGCCCGTTTGCATAAGGCAATGCTGATGTGACAAGTATTTTTGGCATGGATAATGAATTGGCTGTGATGTTTATAAATATTTGGCAACCAGCAGCCTCACTGGATTGTATGGTCTATTGGGCCCTTCCTCTTATTAAAAGCAGTGAGAAAATACACAAAGTATGTACTCATAGCCAAAAACAGAGTGTTCCTTTTTGCGCTCCTGTTTAGCGACCTGCTTTGCTCAAGATTGAAATCGCTTAGAATTGTGGATGGTGTGTATTGCAGTGTGTCAAGCGTCTCTGAGTCTGCTGGCAGGACTCCTGATATTGTCTGGACCTGGAACTGCGCAAACCAGTAGCTGAAGCTCCAAAGTGTCTCAAACAATGTTGCCATGACAGCCAGCCAGGCAAAGATAATGAGGAATGCAATCTGGTTCTTGTTTAGTGCCCGGAAGACGTGCTCAATGGTCCATAGCAGCATTGCAAAACTTAGGAATCCGCTGTACTGGGTTATTGTTATCGGCTTGACTATCTTGAATATCTCGTAATCAAGTGGCGCAGTCAGGTCAAGAACGATGCTTATTGCAAGTATTGCGCTTGCTAATATCAAAATTGTTATTTTTGCTTGTTTAATATCCATTTAGGTGCTTTGGTGTTGATATTGGTATATAAAAAGCTACTTGGCCTGGGTAAAGAATTCATTTAGTCCAGTCTGCAGCGGTCGCGACTGAGCAATTTTGCTCTCAACCTTATCTTCTGATTTTTCCATATCAAGCACCAGCTCTCCATACACCCCGTCGTATCCTGGCTTGACAAACAGGTTTCCTTCCCTGTTTTTCAGTATTAATTCCACCATCTGCTCGCCTGTTCTTTTCAACAGCTCTTCTTTTGGAAGTTCAAGCATGACCTCGAATTCGTTGTTCTGCTTGAGTATCCTGTAGTATTCCTCAGTCACTTTATTTGATGCAACTGCGCTCTTCAGTTGTGCGGAGATTAGCTCTGCCAAAGGCACGAGCGTATAGTATGGCTTTGCTGCTGTTGACTTTGTTCCCTGCCTGTCTGACAGCTCTTTTGCCCTGTACATGACTCCTATTGTAAGGGTTTTTTTGCATATAGGGCAGATATTGTTGTGCTTTTTTGACTCCTCAGGTGAAAACATTATTTGGCAGTTCCTGTGGCCGTCATAGTGGTATTTTCCGTAGTTTGGGTCCACCTCTATTGTTGCAGCAAGGCCTTCTCCTGTTTGGATTGCCCTTAATAGTGACTTGTAGTCTGGCTCGATCTCGAATATTGTTGCCTCTCTTCCTATTCGCCAGGGCCAGTGGCTGTGGCTGTCAGAAAAGGAAAGAATCTGCATGTTGTCAAGTTGTGATACCTGCCAGTTCATCTCAGGATTGCTTGACAGCCCTGTCTCGATTGCGGAAATCTTGTCAGTTTGGTCCTGGAAGCACTCATTTAGGCTGTCGAAGCCTGACTTTGAGCCGAATAGGCTGAACCAGGGTGTCCAGATATGTGCAGGTATTATTTCTATGCATTCATTTATTGCCTTAAGCGACCTTACAAACTCAGGGCAGGGT